>JAAYBK010000294.1 GCA_012718885.1 Ruminococcus sp.
CATAAAGATAATGGATATCGGTTCTGTTATCGGAGCACACTCAGGTCCCGGAACACTGGCACTGTTCTTTGTAGGCAAGGAAAGATAAAATAAGGACTGTTATAGGCGTTGCGCTTATAACAGTCCTTTTTGCGTTATTTTGAGAAGACCTCGTCCTCTATGATATCATAGTTTGCATCAAAATCGACTTTGAGGACAGACTGAGCGTATCCGTTGTCGTCATATACGTCCTCGCCGTAGTACGTACCTTCGGCAGGTATCTGAAGCTGCTTTGTATCATATCTCAGGGTCAGCGGCAGTTTCAGTGAGAGCAGATAGAGCTTACCGGTAGTCATATTTGTTGTGAGGTGCGGCATAGCTGAATTTGATACCTTCTTTATGAAGGAAGGACCATGTTTTGCACCCTTTTTGATAAGCTCGGTTATGACTTTCCTCTGACGGGAGGTACGCTCAAAGTCGCTGTTTCCAACGTGTCTGATACGTGAGTAGCAGAGAGCCTGTTTACCGCTGAGATGAACGTGACCGCCTTCAGGTACGAAGTCAGCATTGGGAGCGTCACCCATTATCTCATTGACCTCGTTGAGGAGGATTACGTTTATCTCATTTGCTTCCTCATCGGTTATATCGATGTCTATACCGCCGGCAGCGTCAACTATGGCGGCAAAGGTCCCGAAGTTTATCGACAGGTAATTATCGATGCGGACGTCAAAATTATGCTCGATAGTGTCCATGAGCAGCTCAGCTCCGCCGTAGGAATATGCCCAGTTCAGCTTGCCCCAGCCGTTTCCGGGGATCTCAACATAGCTGTCACGGAGGAAGGAAGTGAGCGTTGTCTCATTGGTCTTGCTGTTGAAGGAAACGAGGATCATGGAATCAGAGCGTCCACGGTCATCATCGCTTCGTCCGTCAGTACCTATTATAAGTACACTTGTAACGTAGTTGCGGCTGATAGCGTTTTCGTTTCTTGTACGTTCGCCGTCCTCAACGTAATTGATCTTCTTTATAACAGCCAGAGATGTGCAGGAGTATATGCCGAACAGAATGAGGAAGAGGATGAAGAGGGAGAGAAGTATCCTTCTTATTATCTTCCATATAGGGTTCTTGTGTTTTTTCTTTTTATGCTTTTTGCCCGGGGATTGTTTCCTGCCGCCGGCCGGAGGCATTGGCGGAGGAGGTGGAGGCGCATATCCGCCGTCCTGATCCGGGTAATATGGCTGAGGAGTGACTTCCTGATATAACTGCTGCTGGTCGTAGTATTGCTGTTGACCGTAATACTGCGGCTGCTGCGGATAGCCCTGCTGCGGGTCATTGTACTGAGCCTGTGGGTCGTAATACTGCTGCTGAGGATCATAGTATTGCTGCTGTGGGTATTCAGACTGACCTCCGTATTGCTGTTGACCTCCGTACTGTCCGGCAAATTGCTGAGCGCTCTGTTGGTATTCGGGAGAGTCGTTGGGAATGTACATAGTGTTCTGGTTATCTGTATTTTTATAGTTGTCGTTCTTGTAAGATCCTTTGCGTCTGTCTGGCATAGGATTCTCCTTTCCGGTCATATGAAAACCTGTATCCCGGCAGATATTGCAGGATACAGGTTCGTGGTCATGATCTTCTGATGCTGACTGCAATATAGGTCAGGGCAGCCCAGGTGAGGTTGTATACCACAAGAGCCGTATCTGACATATACACATAGTTTTCTTCAAATGCCTTTGACAATATCATCAGCATACCGAGTCCGAATCCGAGGATTATGGAAACGGTCTGGAGTATGAGGCCGATAGTTGCCGAAGCGTGAACGGCTTTAGTGCCGATAATAAGCTGTGCGAGAGAGGAGAAGCGTCCGGTGGTAGCCATAGAAGCGCTGAGCCGGATAGCTTTTTTATTTTCCTCATCGAAGTCCTCATGGAGGCGTTTCGGCAGTATCCTTACCATTTCCTCCGGGATACCGAAGAGGGCTTCAAGGCGTTTTACAGAGAGGCAAGGGTCAACGCATTTCATGATGATGCATATCTTGCTCTTGCAAATCTTCTTTATCCAGCGTTTAACGTGTCTGTCAACTACAAGGTCAACGATGAACATAGCTGCAAGATTTCCCGAGATAGACAGGTACATTATCTCCTGTCCGGCGCCGGCAAATTCGGCTTCTTTGGCTTTAGTGGGAACGCCTTCGATATTGTGGCTTGACATGAGCTCTCTGTTTCCGAAGAGCACACGCTTATTGTTTATCCAGCCGCACATACCCATTGATTCCTCAAAGGAGTAGTTATCGATGGGGTATAGGTAATCCTCACGGCCGTCAGTTACGTCCTTGAAGAGCTGGCTCATGATGCTTCCGGCGTGAACAGTAAGGCTTGCGGCTTCAAGCAGTGCTTCATCTATTTTGGTATTGGAGAAAACCTTGATACCAGCAAGCTTGACTTTACCGTCCGGGAAGAGTGAATTTGCGTCAACAAGGATAGAGTTTGTATCATAGAAATCGTCAACGCTCTGATATCCCAGCATAATGCCTTTATTATTGAATGCGCTTGCGGCAGCCTTTTCAAGTGGGATATTGACTACGAAAGGCATTGCCACGCAGGATGTAGCGCAAATGAGCATACTGAATATGGAGAAGCCGAATGCGGCGGATTCCATATTTGCCAGAGAGCCCTTTGAGGCGAATGTCAGGAATATTGACACTATTACTGAAGCAATAAGGCATATCGGAGTAGCCTTGCGGCAATAGCTGTCGGCCATATCCGATGAATAGGTGTACCGTAGGAAGTCTGTAAGGAAATCCGTTTTTCTGGTTGCGGCAAGTATGGGGAAGTCGCCGAGAGTACCTCTTGTTAGGCGTTCAGCTCTTTCCTCGTCAGTGACGTAGACAACGCCGTGACGGTCAAAGTTCTTGGATACGAACTTGAAGTTCCTTGAAGCTCGCCTGATTATAAGCAGTTTCCCCAGTGCATTTATCAGCAGGGCGAGTATTCCCACCGGCATATATATCTGAACCTTATCATCTGCCACCATATCCGGTTTCAGGAAAGCTGGGATAATGGCGATCATACAGGACAGAGCGGTCAGTGCCGTCATAGAGTCTGTATCAGCTTTGAATGAGAGCAGCTTTTTTATGCCGTTAGATATAACAGCGGCTGATGAGATGACAGATACCGCTCCGAGAAGTAGGTGGAATGTAATGAAGGATTTGGTGTGCGATTTTTCAAGAATATCTATCATCGGCAGTCCGAACTGATTGGCTATTGTGATGAAGAGACTGAGGAAAGCTGTCATTACAAGAATAAACACTCTCACATTGATAGTGCTCCTGAGATCATGGATATCTCTTCCGACGTCTTCGACATCGCCGTAGTAGTTGAAGTCGACCATGCGCTTGGTGCGCTTCTTTTTCACAGTCTCCGCAAGGAACTCCTCTTGTCCCTGAGTGATATGTACATCCAGAGAGTGAGCGTCCACCTCCGGCCGTTCACTGAGATTAATGCTTGTCTTTTCCGCACGGGGAGCCGGTTCGACCGGTCTTGCGGCTTCAACAGCAGCCGGTGAAGGAACGATATCGGTTATCTGTTTTCGGCCTTCAACGGAATTCAGTTCCCTTTCGATCTGGGAACGGCTGCGATTTTTCTTCTTCTTGAAAGAAGGGGGAGCGTAAACGTATTCGCCTTCGGGACTTTCCCTGTCATATGTAAAGGTATTGCGCTCCCTGCGCCGTTTTTTCTTATGATTCTTCAGGGTCTCCAGCTCTCTTGCTCTTGTGGAATCCTTCATGCGCCTGATTTTGGGAGCAGCCTCGGGATCCATCTGGGTAGCCGGGATAGTGCCGGCGAGTTCCGGTTCCTGTTTTTTGGGGAGAACAGTTTTTATCTCACCAATATTGTCCTTGTCCACCACGGAGATCCTGTGTCTGGAAAGGTCAGCCGGCTTGTAATCATCAGCAGCGGCTTTTCGCAGAGCTCCGTCAAAAAGTGCCGATCTTTCGTGTGATACAGCACGTCTTTGTTCAGCTTTTTTTGTCATATCCGGAGCTTCTACAGTTGAGTTGATTATTTTCTGTGCGTCGACACGGCCGACGCTTGTTTTCGGTATTTCGTCTTCCGGAGAATACTGATCGAGGATATCCTCCAGAGATAATTTCTGATCCGGCATGGCACGCTCCTTACTCTGCACTGCGCTGCCTCAGCACCTCATACATGAAGATACCAGCGGCGACAGAAGCGTTGAGAGAGTTTATTTTGCCAAGCATAGGCAGCTTTATCATAAAGTCGCATTTTTTCTGTATGAGCTTGCTCATACCGAAGCCCTCTGAACCGATGACAAGAGCACAGCTCCCTGTGAAGTCGGTCTTTGAGTAATCGCTGCCTGAGGCGTCAGTACCATAGATCCAGACCCCGTTTTCCTTGAGCTGATCTATGCAGGAGGCCAGATTAGAGACTCTTGCCACCGGTACATAGCTTGCTGCGCCGGCAGAGGTCTTGAAAACAGTGGCATTAAGGGAAGCGCTGCGCCTTTTGGGTATGATAACACCGTCTGCTCCGGAAGTTTCGGCAGTACGGATTATAGCGCCCAGATTATGGGGATCCTCGATCTCGTCGCAGATGATAATGAAAGGCTTTGTACCTTTTTTCTGTGAGACAGCGAGGATATCCTCAACGGAGACATATTCTCCACAGGCACCTACGGCAACGACTCCCTGATGGGAAGCGCCGCCGGAGAGCTGTGAAAGCTTTTTTTCCTGAGCATCCTTCACAACGATACCTTTGTCCTTGGCAAGCTTGCGGATAAGATTTAGGCTTCCGCCGGAGCCGTCGATATATATGGTATCGAGGTTAGCATCTGATTTCAGCGCCTCGATGACCGGGTTCCTGCCGCAGATAACGTTCTCGGCCGGAACAGCTTTGTTTATTTCTTTTTCCATTTGTTTTTCTTTTGAGGGAAAACCCTCTGCTCCTTTTGTTCTTTGTAGCGAGTCCTGTATTTTTATTGGACATCTTTTATTATAGCATTTTCATTGCTAAATTACAAGTAGTTTTTACGTGAATTATAAAGAGATTATTTGTGCAAATTCTGGAAATGTTAAAATTATTCTCCGATTTCGATAACAGAAAACTCAGGTCTGTTAAAAATTCTGGGAATGAATATCATTCTTGCCGGCTTTGCAAGTCCCTTGCTGATGATATGGACGGTGTCACCATAGTGATACTCGCCGCAGGTATATTTGGGGAAAATTCCCTGATCGGGAGCGTAAAGTCCCTGATCGAGGAGCTTAGGTATCCTCCACTGACCGCCGTGAGCGTGACCTGAGAGGATGAGGTCGAATTTAACATCGCCTGTGTCAAGATAGTCATCGATCTGTTCTGGTTGATGAGCCAGAAGGATATTGTAGTATTTGTCATCGAGTTTCCCTTTGAGATCATCAAGATATCCGCCGGAGTTCTTATCGATAATGCCGTATATCCTTATTTTCTGGCCTTTTATTTCGATGTCGACGAAGTCATCACAGATGAAATTGATACCGGAGGACTTTACCCAGTCATAGAAATCTGTTCTGTCATTGCGGTATTGCTCGTGATTTCCCGGAGTATAGTAGGTGGGATAGCGTTCAGCAGCCCATTCCATGATACGCTTTGCATATTTCTGGCCGCCCCACTGATCTATTACATCGCCGCCGAAAATGAGTATATCCGGATCCTCCTCCTCGATCCAGTCCTTGAGCTGTGACTGGTCTGTGCCTCCGTAGAAGCAGTTATGGAGATCGGAGAGAAATACTATTTTCAGTCCCTTCGGCAGCTTTTTGCTGTGGATTTTATATGTTGAGGATTTCATAAGGAATCCCCATGCCGAAAGCAGGCACAGCATCAGCAGTATTGCGATAATAACTATGATCTTCTTTTTTCGTTTTGACATTTACTTTCCCCGCTCACATATTATGTCCAGCATTTCGCCTACGTTCTTCATGCCTGAGACTTCTTTCATTTTGAATCTCATGCCGAATTCGTTTTCCACTGCGGAAATGAGGTTGATATGTTCAAGGCTGTCCCAGTCCTCGATATCGGCAGCAGATGTGGAATCGGAAATTTTTATGGAATCATCGTCGAATACATCGCAGAAAACTGCGGTCAGCCTTTTTTCAGCATCTGATCTGTTCATATTATCTTCCTTTCGGTTAATTAAGGTGATAAGCCCGTTAAAACTGATACTCTTCGTTTCAGTCAGGGTTCACCTTTATAACATTATTCTGATCTTCGTAGTCTTTAGTGTCGAGCACCCATACCGAATCCCCGTTTTCGGAAACAGAGATACGTGCAAAGCCGAACCTGCCGTACAGCTCTGCCACCATATTATTCTTTGGCGTTCTGTAATAGTATCCCATGATCTTCCGGATACCTTTTTCACAGCATATCCGCACAAGTTCATCCAGCATAGCGAATTCCATGTCTCTTTTGAGTACACGGCAGCTCATCAGCCACAGGTCGATATGCAGAACATCCTGTTCGATCCTTCCGATAACGACTGAAACGATGCCGTTGTCGCCGAATTTATCGATGAGTCTTCCGCAGAGTCTTATATACCCGGGAGAACAGCTCAGCGCCTTGATCTCCGCTTCGGAATAGCGCTTTGTTGTCAGGTTGAACTGATTGCTTTTGTTGGTGAGCTGGGCGATACGTGATAGGAGTATTGGCTGGAAATCACCGATAATAGCCTTCATATCCAGGCTGCGGAGGTAGTCTGCGTAGTCAGTAAAGCTCTTTTGCTGGGCAGTTCTTTTTGCATTAGCGGAATACATCTCTGAGCGGCGGATATCCTCTCCGGACACTGATATGACTTCAAAGTATCCGCTGCGGCTAAGTTCATACATAGTTTGAGCAGTGGAGCTTAGGTGCAGGACAGTTGTTTCCGGCAGCTGCTCCTCCACGATAGCACATTCCGCCGGATTGTCGTCAATGAACACGAAGCTGTCTGTCAGGAGCCCAAGCTCATTGGCGGTATCGGATATATTCTTATCCTTGTTTTCCCAGTTTGCCTTTATCAGAACAAAATCTTCGGGAGAGAGGATACTGTCCGGATGGTTTAGACCGGCAAGAGCGTTCTCCTTGTCATTTTTTGAGCAGACAGTCAGCAGCACTCCATGATCCTTGTATCCTTTAAGGAATTTCTGGAATTCGCTGAACGACATACCCACAGCAGTTTCAGTGCCAAGCTCAATATCGCCGACACCGTCCTCGCTGATAACACCGCCCCAGAGAGTGTTGTCAAGATCGAGTGCAATGACCTTTTTGTTCCTGCCGAACAGCGCCTTTATGATACTTGCCACACTGTAGGCAAGGTCAGGTATCACAGCAGTGCTCATTGCATACTTGTACATATACCAGGCTTCCGGGTCGTGCCATGTTACAAGGCCTGCGGCAGCGGAAAGGTAGTTGATATCGTTAATAAACAAATTGTTGTTCCTGACAGCTTCATAAGCAAAAAGCAGATTCATCCGGCTTATGTATGAGCTGTGTCCGGAAAGCCCCCATCCGTCGTAATTGCCGGTCTGCCTGAAAAGCGGCAGCTCAAAATTGTTCTGTATTATGGGACATGAGTGCTTTTTTTCAAGCGCTGACCAGATATTGCGGAAGTACGACAGCTCAGCGTCAAGGCGCTTTTTTAGCTCGTCCTCGGAAATATCAGGCCTGTCCGGAATATATTTCAGGTTCCTTGATGTCGTATGGATGAATATCACATCAGGACGGAAGCTGTCAAGCTTCTCGGAGCCAAAAACTGCGTCCTCATAGAATTTGTTGAATTCCGACTGATAAAACTCTGGCTCAATGCCGTTATTGAGCAGGAAGAGCTCAAGAGCTGAAATGATATGGTCGGTAGTCGAGCCGCCGAGAACGGCTATTTTTTTCTTTATCCTGATATTACCGTCGGACACGAGCTGTTTCCGGAGCTTTTTCCGGCGGCGCATGATATCGTTCCCGTTGAAGGGGAAAACAAGTTCTTTCATATATTGTTCCTTCCACGTCCGTTCACTTGTACAGGTTCGCTTTAAGGCAGCTCAGATTCGGGCCTGTAGCGGAGAATGTACACATGGAGAACAGAACGTCAGTGGCTTTTACCTGTTTTATGAAGCTTATTGCGTTGAGGTCGAAATATCTCATATCGCAGAGGTATATATCCTCAAAGGAATAGGTCAGGAAGGGGAGGAGCGCATTTCCGTAGCTGTCCTTGAATATGACCAGCTTCCTGCCGTTTCCGGTGTTTGTATGAACATGGGCAATGCGGTCGTCCATGCCGAAAACATAGTAGTATCCGGATGGCGTCATATTTCCGGAGGGGACCAGCAAAGCTACATCCAATGGGTCACGGAAAGCCGTATCGTACTGAGTAACAGTTACATCATTTTTCGGGCGGTAGTACACAAATTCCTCCGGATTATTAAGCAGAGAGGCACTTTGCGTGTAGCCATAGAAGGTTCCGAGATAGTCGTGCAAATGGAGCTCTTCGTAGGAAGAAAGGTCTTTGAATGGCAGACCAGCCGCCTCTGTGAAGGCCTTGGATGCATAGTAAGCTCCAAGAGCCAGCCAGTGATGATCCGTCCTGGCATATATCTCCTCGGACTTGTGCTCTGCGAGGACAGTAAATGCGTCAACTGCCACAGCGCCCTTCAGCGACTTTGCAATTTCGTCCAGATCATTTTTCTCGTCCACTGCAAGGCTTTTGTAGTTGGAAGGCATATACAATCCGCCGGCAGTAGGCACCACCATTGACCAGACGTTCACATTGCCGAGCTTCTGCTTGTATTCATTTATGGTATCAGCATAGCCCTGAACATCTCCGCCGGGGTAAAGCGGGAGCCCACGCTTGTTGACGACAAGGATGTTGCTGTTTATCTCTCCGCCCTCTGCGGCAGGCTCTTCCACTTGTACAGGTACGCTCGTAGTTGTTGTTGAAACAGAGCCGGAGCTGCTGACGGTGGTATGTGTAACATCCGGCTGAGTAACTGCGGCAGTGGTAGTAACTATTGTTGGAGCAGTTTTCTTGTGTTCAAAGGCGATACCGTACAGCTCAGCACCGTCCTCGTCACCGCCGTATTTCCGTCCCCTGAGAGGGGAGATATCAGAGGCGATAAATCGTTTTATGTCACCACGCATAGGGACGGTATCATCGAAATAGTCTGCAATACCTCCGGTAAAGCTGCCGTCTATGTAGTTTTCGGCGGAGAAGTCCGGAAATGAAGCAAGCTTTCTGTTCTCGTCCTCTGCAACAGTTTCATGAGGGAGTATAAGCATATAAGCTGCTCCACCCAGCAGCACTGCCATGACAGTGATCATATTTATGACTGCAAATAGTTTTGCGGTCTTATTTTTTTCGTTTGACATTATATCCTCCGTTCAGAATCTGAAATAAAGGAATGGATGCGAGGTCTGATCCACCAGCATAACGCTTGAAAGCAGCAGCAGAGCGGCGGATACGAATGGCAGAGTCAGTGATGAGACTGTGCGTACAGTGCAGAAGCGCCCTGAGAGCTTCTGTATTCCGCTGATTATCGGGAAGCTGAGTATGACTGCCAGTATCAGCAGATAAAGATTATTCATAAGCAGTATCTTATCCTGAAGTCCGATCAGATGACCGGTGCTGAACAGCTTCCGGAAGAATGTTCCAAGTTTGCCAAGATCCTCAAAGTAGAATATGCCGAATCCGACAATGATAACGGCTTTGCTGTAGATATGACGAATAACGAGCGGTATCCTCTTCATACGTTTTTTGCCGATAAGAGTTTCAATGAAGATGAACAGGCCGTAATACAGTCCCCATATCACAAAGTTCCAGCTTGCTCCGTGCCAGATACCGGTGCAGAGCCATACGAGGAACAGTCCACCGTACTTGCGCCTTTTGCCGAATATAGGAACATACAGCAGGTAGTCCCTGAAAAAAGTACCGAGGGAGATATGCCAGCGCTGCCAGAATTCGGTGATATCTTTGCACATGAAGGGGTGACGGAAATTCTCATCAAAATGAAATCCGAATACCCTTCCGAGACCGATAGCTATATCCGAATAGCCTGAGAAATCGAAATATATCTGCAAAGCGTACACTGCAGCGCCAGCCCAGGCGGCGGCAGCAGTTGCATTTTCTATGCCGCCGAGGAGACTGTCAGCAACGGTGCTGAGCTGGTCAGCGATTATCACCTTTTTTGCCAGACCGAGTATCACACGGTTAAGTCCGTAGGATATATCCGTAACAGAGGAGTGACGCTGTTCTATCTCCTTTTCGATAGTGCTGTAACGAACTATAGGGCCTGCCACAAGCTGCGGGAACAGGCTTATATACAGGAGAAATTTCCGGAAGCTTTTTTGCGGAGTTACCGTTTCCCAGAGACAGTCCACAACATAAGATATGGTCTGGAAGGTATAGAAGCTTATTCCGATGGGGAGCCTTATATCCGGTACCGGCAGCGAAGCGGAGAAGAGGCTGTTGATATTCTCCATGATAAATCCGCTGTATTTGAATACTCCCAGCAGGGCTATGTCGGTGAATATAGCAATACCAGCGGTCAGTCTGCTTTTGCCTGAATCACCGAAGCGGCCGATAAGTCTTCCGGCGAGGTAATTCACGGCTGCACTGAACAGCATGAGGAATATATAAACCGGCTCCCCCCAGGCATAGAATACCAGCGAGAAGAATATCAGCACATTGTTTTTCGCATTCGTTCCACGGGCTATGAAATAAGCTGACAGGCATAGCGGAAGGAATATGTATATGAAAAAAAGTCTGGAAAAGACCATTGGTTGACCGCCTTTTTAGAAATTTTACCTTTTGTAAATGCACCATTATATTATACATCATAGCGATGCTTATTTCAATAGCACCGGCCAGGTTTTACAAATAATTTGCAGAAAAATTGCCGCAGTAGCTCTGCGGCAGGGTGCTATTTGTTCTCATATTTTTTATTTACAGTTCCCTTGACGGTAATGCCCTTATCGTAATCATCAAGGAAATGGTGTTTTTTATTGCCGTCATGGTAGGAAATAAGCTTTCTCAAGTTCACATTTTCAGCGCTGCGGAAAATATTCATATCCACCGCCGGATTTGTGCTGCGGAGCTGTCTGAGGAGCATTTTTATCTCATGGCGCTTGGAGTTATGTTCATCATCGCTGCGCTTTTCTGTCATACGGCAGGCACAGTCTATGAAGCTGAGTGAGTTCAGCTTTGCCCAGCTGATTATGTCATCTTCTCTCACAAGATACAGCGGACGTATGAGCTGTGCTCCTTCATAGTTCTCGCTGTGCAGTTTAGGCAGCATGGTCTGCATTTGTGAGCCGTACAGCATCCCCATGAGGATAGTTTCTATAACATCGTCAAAGTGGTGGCCGAGAGCGATCTTATTGCATCCCAGTTCCTGAGCTTTTTTGTAAAGGAAGCCTCTTCTGAGCCTTGCACACAGGAAGCAGGGATTGCTGCCGGAGCTTTCTGCAGATTCAAATATGCTTGTCTCATAGAATGAGACAGGGATATCCATAAGTCTCGCATTATCTTCTATTTTCAGCCTGTTAGCCGGAGCGTAACCAGGATCCATAACGATATACTCTGCCCGGAAATCCGGCTTGCCGAAGCTCTGGAGCCGCTGTATGCATTTTGCCATGAGCATTGAATCCTTGCCGCCTGAAATACAGACAGCGATCCTGTCGCCGTCTTCTATGAGTTGATAGTCCTTTACGGCCTTATTGAACTTTTTCCAGATCTGCTTGTTGAAATCCTCAGCGATAGTCTTTCCGAAGATGTCATTTTTGAACATAGGTCTGACCAGCCTTTCACTAAAAAGCCGTTGGCTGGGATATACAGCTAACGGCTTTAATGGTATTATTATCAGACGTTGAATCTGAACAGAACGATATCTCCGTCCTGCATAACGTATTCCTTACCTTCAAGGCGGACAAGTCCCTTTTCCTTAGCGGCAGCCATTGAACCGCAGGCCATAAGGTCATCGAAGGAAATGACCTCTGCACGGATAAAGCCCTTCTCAAAGTCAGTATGTATCTTACCGGCAGCCTGAGGAGCCTTTGTGCCGTTGGTTATTGTCCATGCACGTACCTCCTGCTTTCCGGCAGTAAGATAAGAGATAAGGCCAAGGAGTGAATAGCCTTCCTTGATGATACGGTTCAGACCTGAAACCTCAAGACCAAGCTCGCTGAGGAACATAGCCTTGTCCTCGTCGCCCATATCTGAGATCTCAGCTTCAATCTGAGCGCATATCGGGAGAACAGCGGAGTGCTCTTCTGCGGCAAGCTCCTTTACCTTCTGGTAGTTCTCATTGGTATCGATATTGTTTACGAAGTCATTCTCGCTGAGGTTAGCGGCGTAGATAACCGGCTTAGCCGAAAGAAGGGGAGTGGACTTTATGAGCTCACGCTCCTCATCAGTGAAATCAAATCCACGGGCGGACTTGCCGTTTTCAAGGTGAGACTTGAGTCTCTCCAGGAAATCTATCTCGATAAGGTACTTCTTATCGCCTTTTACAGCCTTCTTTGCACGGTCGATACGTCTGTCGATCATTTCGATATCGGAGAAGATAAGCTCAAGGTTTATGGTTTCGATGTCACGGAGCGGATTTATGCTTCCATCAACATGGATG
>JAAYBK010000295.1 GCA_012718885.1 Ruminococcus sp.
CAGGAGTGCTACAACTTCTATCAGTATGAGAACGAATTATATGCAAGCTTCCCGAAAACTGTTGCAAGCTCTGATGATTTAGAAAATCATCTTGTTTCAATACAGGGAGAAGAACAGTTCTCATTCTCTCGTACTCCCGGAGGCGCAGCAGCACCTTCAGATAACAATGACGTCGCAAATGAATACGGATTCTATGCTTACACAGATGAACCGAGAGACGGCGCAGCCTCCATCGCTGTTACTGACATCGAAGGCGAATGGATCACCGGTCAGTTTGCTTTTAAGGTGTTTGAATGTAACAGGCTCAACGGCAGATTCACAGCAGAAAACGAATCCGGCCACACAGATGGTTACGTAAAGCTTGAATATACCCCTGATGACAACGGCGGCAAGCAGCTCTGGTATAACCTTTACAGTGATGACGGAACACTTTACAAGAGCTTCAAGGCGACCGGCGATATCCCGGTAATCGTGTTATATGACGAAGCTCATCCTTCAGAGGAAATAACACGTATGGTCAGAGGAAACTAACACGTAAGGCCGGCTAAAAAGGAACAATAAAAAGCGCCTGTACATTTATCGTACAGGCGCTTTTCATTTTATATCAAAGCCATACTTTATGACAGATCCGGCTTGGAAAAATCGATTCCTCTTGCCGCAGCTTTCTGTCTTTTTATAACGGATATACCTTTGTTCTTCCTTCTCTCAGTGATCGCCGGGAGCCCCTCAAGGTGGAGCAATGTCATTTTATAGGGGATCAGTCTTGCTTCCCTATCTCTTTTGGCATCCTCTGCATTATCAAGCCACTGCACATGAGGGCTTGCCGGGATAGTATCATAGCAGCCTATCTTCTTGAAATAGCTGTAATCACCGGGGCAGCGGTTCTTTACTCCTGCTGCCACCTTGGCAAATCCGGTCCTGATACCGTTCTTCAGGAAGCCGTTCTGCGGCATGATGTCAGAATTATATGCTATCGTCATCTTATCGTACAGTGCCTGCATCGCCTCATTGTCACCGATCTCGCATACATCGCTAAGATAAGAACAATTCAGTCCGTCAAAGGTCTCGCAGTTCACCTTGAATGCAGCTATATCCTCTCTGTCGGATTTCTCATCAAGTATAAAGAAATAGGATTTTATGACCTCGTCCTCTATGCCTGAACGGCCTAAGCAGGCGTGTCTTTCAAGGAAAGTCTTGTAGCAGTTGCCCAGGGAGCCGTAGTGCAGCTTTCCGAAGTATACTATCATATCTGTATCAAGATACAGCTTTTCAAAGGTCTTTTCCCAGTCGTCCTTGAATATACAGGTCCTGTTGCTGAAGCAGCACTGACAGCCGGTACAGTGCCGGATGTTGTTTTCTCTCAATGTTATGATCTCGGTCTCAAAGCCGCTGTCTTCAAATCTTTGCTTTGCCGTTCTTATTGCAGATGATATCCTTAAGGTCTCGGTCTCACAGGTATCCAGCAGAACTACCCGTCCTTGTTTTTTTGCTCTTGGGATATGTCTGTCTTTATAGTATTCTGCCATTGCCTTTGCATACTTGAACCAGCAGAACAACTCTTCCCGGCCTGTAGGAGAAAGTATCTCAGAGCTCTCCAGACTCAGGCTGTTGATGTATTTCAGCCCGTTTCTCTTTGCCCATATCTCGAATCTGTTATGCGCCAGAGTGTCTCCCAGCATTCCTGAGGTGGAAAGAAAAGTGACAGGCTTATCCTTTATAAGGTCATAATAATTATCGGTCAGCATATCCAGCAGTTCACCCATGCTGCTGTGTACATCAAAATGGAACACTGCACCTGACATGATGATGAGGTCTGCTTTTCTGACTGCTCCTTCAATTTTATCAGTGACCATGCCACTGAATGCAGGGATGATATCGAACCGGTCTTCGTCCAGCTTTTCCTGATACCACTTCTGCAGATATAAAACCGTCTGAAGTGTGAGCGATAGATCGTTTTTCGGAGAACAGTTAAGAACACATATTTTCATAATAATTCCAGCTTTCTTTGTTATTTTTGTTAGTGTGATTATACTGTGTTTGATAAAATAGTAGTGAGTTATTGCATGCTGCTGCATCTGATGAGATTTTTCCCGAAATATTCCCTTTTCATGCGTAAACGGTCGTTTATTATTTGAAGATAACAGCACCTCCCGAAACTGTTTTCAGTATGACTGCTCCCTCCCGGGAGCTTATCCTGATATTATTATAACCCATTGCTGCTCATTTTTCAAGTGGTTGCAGCTATTCTTTTCTCGGCATATCTTACAATTCCGTCTGCACAAATTTGTGCAGTGTAATCTCTGGTTCATTATAAGTCCTGCTCTCCGGCCAAATCTGCTTTACTGACCGCCTTGCATGACTTCCGGCACTTCCTTGACTTTCTGCGTTATATCTGCTATGATTATGACAGATACATAAAGGGGTGGCACTATGAAAATCAGTATTATTTCTACGATACTTCTTGCATTAGGCCTTTGCGGCATGATAGGTTCACTGGCATGGGTGCTCAGCCGTGGAAACCGCAACAGGCTTACCCGTCTGTTCATCAGCTGCCAGACTTCTATCGTTCTCTGGATAGTTTCTGAAATGCTCATACAGTTTTCTGAAACAAAGCCGCAGTTCTGGATCAGCTATCTCATCGGCAATGTGGGTATAAGCTGCTTCGGGCCGCTCTGGCTTATGGTAACAGCCGAATATGCCAGCGCATCACTGAAGATCAGGAACAGCCTTAATCTGACAATGCTCATATCACTGGCCTCGATGCTGGTGATCTTCACCAACGAAAAGCATCATCTGTACTATTCGGAATTTGAGGCAGGAAAGGTGGCGTACGGTCCGCTGTTCTATACCTTCCAGATTATTTACTATGTCTGCATCATAGCCGGCTTCATAATGATAGCCCTTAAACACAGGCGCAGACACGAAAGGATCAACAAGCAGTCCGTGCTTCTTATCCTGTCCACAGCAATACCGCTGGCGGTTAATACGCTGTTCATCACCGGTATCATCAATACTCCCCTTCCGCTGACTCCATTCATCTTCGGCCTGTCCAGCCTGCTGCTCATGCTGGCGCTGGGCAGATACGGGCTGCTGAACATCAACACACTCGCCATGCGTGACACTATCGACAATATCGACAGCGGCGTTATAATCTTCGATGCAGATCAGAACATCTCCTATCAGAACAAGTATACGAAGGGGCTTTCGTTCCTGAAGGATATCAGTACGATCCCCCAGTTCATACGTACCGTTTCCGAGGTCTCCGGTCAGGAGATACCTGCCGGATTCTCTTCCTCAGAGATAAAATGCGGAGATGAATATTACAGCCTTAAACAGAATGAGATAGAAAACAGCAGCGGAGCTCCTGTTGCACATATCATCACTATCACAAATGTCACTGAGTACCATGAATATATGGCAGCAGAAAAGAAGCTGAGCCTTGAACAGGAACGCAACCGCATAGCTCAGGAAATGCACGATTCAGCCGGTCATACCTTTACAATGATAAGCGCTCTGGCAAGAATGCTCCAGGCTGATGTACGTGAAGAGGAACAGGATAACTCCGGAGTCCTTGAAAAGCTGTCCGAGATAGACGGCCTCTCCCGAAGCGGCGTCACACAGCTGCGCTGCACTATAAATAACCTCCGGGACCAGGCCTTCATGTCCTCTGTGACCAACGCCGTCCAGTCAGTCATAACTGCCGTCCGCAGCATAGAGGTAGAGCTGTGCATACAGGGCGAAGAGGATGAACGCTACCAGTTCTGCATCAGCGAAATGTACGACAACTGCCGGGAGACCATAACCAACACCCTGCGCTATTCCAATGCGGACAAGATCGATATTATCCTGAAATTCCTGCCGGACAGGATAGAACTCCATATCCTTGACAACGGCTGCGGCTGCAAGGCCATCGAGGAGCACAACGGCCTGCGTGGGATACGCAGCCGTACAGAAAAGCTGGGCGGAACAGTCAGATTCATGTCCGTTGCCGGCGAAGGATTCCATACAAGTATACAGATTCCTGTCAGGGAGGTAAAGCTATGATAAAAATATTATTGGTGGACGATGTGCCGATACTCCGTGCCGGACTTAAGTCAGTTATCGCCGGGGACAGTGAGCTGAAGGTAGTCGGGGAAGCCTCCAACGGCAAGGAAGCTCTTGAAATGGCCATAAGGCTCCAGCCGGATGTGGTGCTCATGGATATGCGTATGCCGGACTTTGACGGAAGCTACGGCACAAGAAAGATCAAAGCCTCCTTCCCGGATATAAAAGTCCTTGTGCTGACCACCTTTGACGATCAGGAAACTGTTGACCACGCCATTGCAGCCGGTGCTGACGGATATATCCTGAAGGAAATGGACAACGACAAGATAGTGAACTCCATAAAGGCTGTCGCCGGTGGGATCAATGTGTTCTGCGACAATATCTTCCGGTCGATAAAGAAAAACGTGGTGCAGGCAGAGCCTAAGGACTTCGGGCTGACCGGGCGTGAGCTGGACATCATCCGCCTTATCTGCGACGGAGCAGATAATAAGGAGATCTCTGTAAAGCTGTTCCTGGCCGAGGGCACTGTCCGCAATGGCATTTCAAAGCTGCTGGAAAAGCTGGATCTGAAAGACCGCACACAGCTTGCAGTCTTTGCGATAAAAAATAATATAGTCTGATACGGCAAAAGCGCTCAGGCACCGATCTGTCATATGACACAGATCGGTGCTTTTTTCATAAACAGTGACATTTGTCACTCAGGAAATGACAACTGACCTCTACCAAATCCCGGCAGAAAAAGTATAATTATATTAAAGAACACGAACGAAGCCAAAAGGAGGTAAGGGATATGAAAATAAGGTATTACGATATACATGATTGCGAATACGAATTTCTTTACGGAAAGCCGTCCGTGATCGCTCCTGACGGTGCTGATGAAATGATGCTGAAAAGATACAGTTTTATTAAGCTTCCTACCGGCCGCTGGTGCCATTATATGACACCATACGAGATCAGCCATATGATGAGCAGCAGTTCTGACCAACTGCTGGTATTTGCAAATCCCCCGTCACTGTCTCCAAAGACATCGGCCTCAACAAAAGTTCTGATCATTTTATTAGTCGTTGCAGCGTTCCTTATCTGGATGATTTTTTTACTCTTTTTATTGATTGATTCATGCCCCATGTTGATATTTTTATTTTTCTGAAGCATTACTTCATCGCTTGATGAGTGCGGCAGAGAATTGGCAGGTATTGGCAGTCAGTTCATCCAGTCAATAAGCTTGTTCCTATAAGCCTTACACCAGTTTGAAAGGAAGTGTCTGTATGAAAACAAACAGTATATCATCTAATATGACTTCGGCCTTCTGCGGAGCAAAGCAGAAGAGCTGCCCCACAGTCAAAAGCCGGGCAAACTCCGGACTTTCTTCCATGAAAAATAAGAACATCTTCCAGAGTATGCGCTGTGCCTTTCAGGGAATGAAGGCTGCCTGGAAGGAGGAACGAAACTTCCGGGAATACACCGCCATTTACTCTGTATTCTTCCTTCTGGGACTGATACTCGGAGTTTCCCTGACTGAGTTCCTTATCGGATTTTCACTGGTCTGCGGTGTGTTTGCCGCTGAGTATCTCAACACAGCTCTGGAACGTCTGCTGGACACGAAATTTCCTGAGATCTCCGCTGACAACAAATTCATAAAGGATACTGCTGCTGCCGGAGTCTTCATCCTCTCCCTCGCCTTCTTCCTGTCCCAGGGACTGATACTTATACCTAAGCTGACAGGGGTGTTATTATGAGGATACTTGTCATGTATGCCACCCTGATGCCGGTGGTCATCGCAGGAGCTGCAAATATGCTTTTCACCAGAACACAGCTTTACTGCGCTC
>JAAYBK010000296.1 GCA_012718885.1 Ruminococcus sp.
GCAGCCAGGACTTGCCGTAATAAGCAGTAAATCTGCTGCTTATCTCTTCCTCGGTGCGTGCCGCAGCATATATATCAACGTGAAGTATATTCTTTTCATTAGCGTAGCAGAGTGCGTCAACCAGCGGTGAAAGGATAAGGCCGCTGGCGCCTGTTACCAGCAGCTTTTTTCCGTCCAGCTCTGCAAGTTCCGGGATAACAGCGATCTTTTCCAGCTCGCTAAAATACTTTTCACAGTAATTCATAGGATACTTACCTCTTATTTCAGCCAGTTATCTTTTTTGGTATTCAGGAGAGCCTTGAATATCATAATATCGTCAACTGTTGTTATTTTCAGATTTTCCTCAGATCCCTGAGAGAAATACACTACCTCTCCAAGGCTCTGCATAAGGGTGCATGAAGCGGCAGTTTCAGTGATATTGCGCTTCTTTGCTTCATCGTGAGCCCAGAGCAGCTTTCCGAGAGTATAGGTATGAGGAGTCTGTGTGCGGAAGAGCTGTTCTCTCGGGATAGAAACTGTTGAGGATATGCCGTCATCGCTGCTGCGGAAAACAGCCTCAACGCATGGGATAGCTGCAACAGCGCTTCCATGCTTCTTGAAGGTTGCAAGGCTGTTGGAGATGATCTCGCTGGATACCATGCATCTGTTTCCGTCATGCACCATGACTATATCCTCAGGATCCAGCTCTGCCTCAAGAGTCTTGAGACCGTTAAGGATGGACTCCTGTCCTGTGGCTCCGCCGGGAACTACCCAGCGCAGCTTTGTTATATTGAACTGCTTTGCATAAGCCTTTACAACGTCTATCCATGACGGGATAGTAACTACGATTATGGCGTCAACAGCAGGATGATTCTGGAAGGCTTCCATTGTATGGATGATTATCGGCTTGTTCTCAACATGGATGAACTGCTTCGGTATATCCTGCTTCATTCTTGTACCTGAGCCTGCCGCTGTTAATAAAGCAACTGTCATTATGATTCCTCCTCAACATTTTTCGCATCATTCACCCAATAGTGTTCAGAACCGTGGGGAACACGCTTATCCTCGGGCGGGAGCTTCATAAAGTCTCCGTAAAGGTTGCCGAGATATATTTTATAGTTGGCATAGCTTCTGAATACGCAGTCTTCAAACTTATAGTCTGCCTGCGGAAGCATATCCTCCTTCTTCCATCTTTCCTTTATGCCGTACATACCGTTCACGCATCCCACGTATTCCGATGAACCGAAGGGATACTTCTTGCAGATCTTATCAAGGCGGACAGCAAGTCTCCTGCTGCCTACAGCCTTCAGCAGAGGTCTGTACAGATCCTTCACGAAAGCGGCAGCCCTGCCCTTGCGGCTGGTGCCCTTTCTTTCAAGACTGGTATGGAGAAATCTTCTCATCTGTTTTACCCGGAAGGACTGTGTCTTCATTGCAGTATCGCTTGCAGGCATACCATCAACTATGAAGATGTCTATTCCCAGGAAGCGGCAGTCTGTGCCGTCCTTCATGCCGGCCTCCTTAGCAACATCCTTGCGGATATATCTGCCGAACTGGCGCAGGAATTTTCCGTTTATGAGGGAGATTAGTTCTCTTTCCGGCGGAAGGTCTATCTTGTTCTTCATGTCCAGCTTCATCAGCTTTTCAAAATCCGGACGGGGCATGGCAACGTCGATATCATTATCCCACGGGATGAAGCCGCCGTGTCTTACTGCGCCCAGCAGGGTTCCTCCGCAAAGATCATACCTGAGGGAATTATCTTTACAGATCTTATCGAATTCCTTCATCAGTTCAAGGTACACACGCTGTGTATCCTGAAGTGAAAGCATATTATGTTTATCCATTGATCTAAGCACTCCATATAATCATATACTGCCGACCGGATATCCGGGCAGCCGAACTATATAATGCGGACGCCTTTCCTCTCGTTAAAGTCGTTGATGATCTCGCATATAGCCTTTGATACCTCAGGCTCAACAGCATAAAGGGACTGCGACTGCGTTATAGATCTTGCAAAGACAGCGAGTTCCATACATATTCCCTCGCCGTCAAGCTGGTAGAAATATCTCTTGTTCTCCAGCGGATCCTCATATCTTACCTCAAAGTAATCGGTCTTCCACCATGGCGCCGGCACGTATACATAGCCCTTGGTACCTGAAATGACCAGGTCGCCCTCGGACTTGACTCCCTTGCCGACTTTAAGTGAAGCCACTGCATTAGGGTATACG
Source organism: Ruminococcus sp. (assembly GCA_012718885.1). Lineage (GTDB taxonomy): Bacteria > Bacillota > Clostridia > Oscillospirales > Ruminococcaceae > Ruminococcus. The sequence continues at coordinate 2,208 of JAAYBK010000296.1, forward strand.
AAGGATATCTTTGTGAATGCATCAAAATCCTTATTCTCGCCAACGAAATGACTGACGATACTCTTTTCTGTATAGTCAGTACCAAGGAGCTGGAATACCGGCAGCAGAGCTGTAGGGCCCCAGTCACAGATGCTGTTCCATTTGCGCTGGATATCGTCAGCTTTGAGGTCCTTAAGGCTTGTGCAGGTAGCATCAACAGACACTACATTGCCGATCTTTCCGCCCTTGACCATGAGTATGAGACGGCGGTATGCCATAGAATAGGCAGTTCTCAGGGCATCCATCAGCCTTACTCCGTTTTCCGCAGCAAGCTTCTGAAGATTGTCCCACTGCTCTCCGGACATGGCTATAGGAGCCTCGCAGAGTACGTGTTTTTTTGCACGCAGAGCTTTCTCTATCTGTTCATAGTGCTCCTTCGGAGTAGAATGAACGTATACAGCATCGCACTTTGTAAGGAGCTCATCATAGTTCCTTGTAGCAAAGGGGATGTTCATGGCCTCCTTGCCGATATCCTCCGGAGAATCGGTGCAGATACCGCTGAGGTTGATGCCGTTGACCAGCTTCACCTGTGAGGCCACCTTCTCCAGGAAGCGGGAATTGCCCACCAGTCCCAGATCCAGGGCACGCTGTTTCTTTCGCAGGTCAGAGCTGGAAATGCCCTGAGTCCTGTCAAGATATACTACATTGCAGTATTCATTGAGGTAATCGAATATCCCCTTCCAGTCCGAACCGACTGTGAAGATATCGATGCCGTATTTTTTTATATCATCTATCTTCTGTCCCTCGTACTCCTCAACGATTATCTCGTCAGCCAGACCTGTTGATCTGACGTTCTCGATACGCTGCATAAGAGACTGCTGGACATTGATCTTTCCTCTTGACTTGTCGTAGTCATCGGAGGTAACTCCGACGATAAGGTAATCGCCAAGCGCCTTTGCACGTTCAAGTAAGCGGATATGGCCATAATGAAGCAGATCATAAGTGCCGTAAGTAATGACCTTTACCAAACGATCACACCCCATTTCAGAGCCAGAGCTTATCATGCGGAGCTAATGAGAGCTCGTCCTTAACGTCGCCGAAGTACTGGTAGATCTTTGAAGCGGCAAATATATCGTGGAGCGACATACCAACGTTGTAGGAAAGTATCCTCTCATCGTGGTTCTCACGGCCTACCTTCTCGCCTCTGAGCACCTCTGAGGTCTCTGCGAAATACTTGTACTCGTTGAAATACTTGAAGCCCTTTACCTGGCCGTAGTCATCGCCGTATACCTTATCGAACTCTGTATCGCAGTTCTGGAATCCTCTTAAATGTACAGGGATAACGAGAACGCCCTTCTTGAACCAGTCTACCTCGCCGAGAAGCTCTTCGGTATAGGTAATGCTGGAGATAACAACATCACTGTTCACGATGAGTTCCTTGACTGTATCCACTATAACAAATTCGATATTGCTGAATCTGCTGTATCTTTCTTTTATGCGCTCAGCATGATCCTTGTATCTGAGAAGCTTTATCTTCATCTGCTTTGCTGAGAAGTGAGCTGTGAGAACCTCCATTGTAGCAACACCGATATTTCCGAAGCCCATTATACCTACCTCATAGAAATCCGGATTTGCAAAGGTCTCCATAGCGTGAACTGTAACAGCGCCTGTACGCATTGCAGTGATAAGGCTTGCGTCCATGAGAGCAAGCGGAGTACCGTCCTCATATCTATAGAGCATGAGCTGGCTGTCAAGAGAAGGTATTCTTCCGAGATATCTGTCTACCACCTTAACGCCCATAACGTTTTCGGGAGGAAGGATACTTGGCATGGTATTGAAGTATGAACTGCCGAAATGGAGACTGGTCTTTGCTGGCATAGTGTAGAGATGCTTGTTCTTTAAAACAGTATCTGCCCAGTCAAACCAGAGGTTTGGTTCGAGACCAAGGCCCTTTATCATATCATGTGTGATTATCTTCATACTTTTTTCTCCTATTTATTTAAGAATATTTCTCTTCACGAGATCATGAAGTGCATCTGAAAGCTTTTTGTTATCTTCAACAGTAAGAAATCCGATATGGCCTACTCTGAAGATCTTGTCACGCATATCTCCGCCGTTCGGGCAGATCCACATTTCATACTCATCCTTGATTATCATGAATATATCGTATGCGGAGCAATTGCGCACAGCAAGAGGAGTAACCGCGTTTGAAAGCGACTCTGAACAGATATCGAGGGGAAGATCAGCTATCCTCTCACGGAAATCAGCAGCAAGTGCAGCTATCTTCTTCTGCTCAGCCTCAACGCCGCCGCTTTCCTTTATCTCCTTGAGTCTTGCGTTTATCTGTAAAAGCGTACCTACAGCAGGTGTGAAAGGAGTCTGTCCTCTCTCAGCGTTCTTGAGGGCGCTTTTTAGGTCAAAATACAATGAGCTTACCTTTCTGCTCTCTATCCTTGACACTGCACGCTCTGACATAACTATCAGTGATATTCCGGGAGGGCAGGCAAGTGCCTTCTGGGAACCTGTTATCATTATATCTGCGCCGACCTGAGCCATATTGAACGGATCGGCAAGAAAAGCGCTTATTGCGTCAACTACGAGGAGAAGTCCTTCCTCACGGCAGAATCTTCCGATCATATCAGCGTCATAGAGCACGCCGGTGGAAGTCTCGTGGAGGTTTACAAGGAAGCCTGTAAAGCCCTGTCCTCTGTAGTTATCGAGCATATCCTGGGTAAGCTTCTTTCCATGCTCAAGCATGATAGCGGTATGGGGAATCTCATGTATCTCACAGATCTCAACGAAGCGGGCACCGAAGCTTCCTCCGTTTACGACCAGGAGCTTGTCCTCCTTACCGAACATATTGATTACTGATGCTTCCATTGAAGCGGTACCGGAACCTGTTATAAATACTGCCCTTGCATTCTCCTCAGCGCCGGCGAACTCCTTTACGAGTTTCTCGTTCTCCAGCATTACCTGAGAAAATTCAGGTGTACGGAAATAAGGAACGTTTTCCGCTCCTATCATTCTGACCTTTTCGCTTGACTGTACAGGTCCCACCGTAAAATTGATCATTGACAAAACCTCTCCCAAAAAAATTATTAGTATAGCCCGGCTGCTGACTACAGTATTATCGGGCCACACGCAAACCCTTATATATATTATAAATAGTAAGCATTATTGCCGGTCCCGTATACGCCGAGATCGAATTCAAGATATTTGCTCCTGAGCTGCTTATCCTTAGGCGGTATTTTCATATAATCGCCGTAGTGCTTTCTCAGGTAATGATCTGTATTTCCGGGAACGAACAATTCTCTTCCCTCATAATCAACTTTTCTGCCCCTGAGGAGCTTTTTCCTTTTCTCCAGCTCGCCGAAGAAGTGCTTTCCGTCAGAAGGCAGTGTAACATAGACCGAGTTCTCCTTCTTACAGCAGGAATACCACCAGTCCGTCCACTTTGCCCAGCGTTCGATGGAAGCAAAGCTGCAAAACATACCGAACAGGGACTTCACCTTGAAGGAAAGGCCGCCTGAGAGCTTGCTGAACTCATCGTAGTGCATCCAGAGTCTGCGACAGGAAAGTGCAAAGCCGAAGAACATACACATACCGCCGTGTAGAGTTCTGAGCAGCTTGCTGTCGTAGGTATTCTCGATAAGGAATATATCTATTCTTACGCCGCAGTCATCCAGATCCTTTTCAAGGACGGTGCGATAGGTGGTATTTTTAAGGCGTACCTTGGGGATGAGGCGGCCGTAATTTTCCTTATCCCTTGCATCGGAAACTGTATACTTATCGCTATGCTCTGCCCTCATGGCCTCAGCCAGCTTAAGGTAATCCTTTCGGGTCATTGCGATATCGATATCATCGTCCCAGGGAATGAAGCCCTTGTGGCGGAGAGCGCCTATGGCGGTGCCGCCGATGATATAGAGCCTGAGCCCGTATTTCTGGCAGATCTCATTGATATCGTCCAGCATCATAAGTGAAACACGCTGTATATCCTTGAGCTGCTGTTCTGTGAGTACCGGCGTATCGTCTGATGACGCCCCCTTTGATACATCGTGAAGTCTCATTGTTCAATTACTCCTAATATCAAACTTTATGCAGGAAATAACGCTGCTGCGCATCAGACCTTCTCGACGAATTCCTCAGCGTGGACATTTCTCTCGCTCTCCGGCGGAAGCTTCATATAGTCGCCGTAGAGCTTTGAAAGGTACTCATCGTATTCCTTAGGGCCTACCAGCATCAGATCCTCGAACTGGTACTTTGTATCCTTACCGAAGCATTTCTTGCTGAATATCTCTCTGAAAGCGTGGGTGCTTCCCATGAAGTTGAATACATAATTTGAATCCTCGACCGGATACTTCTTCAGAAGCTTGTCTATCTTATCCAGCAGCTTCTTGCTGTTCCATGATTTACCGAGATGTGTTATCATAAGGAACTTTATTATAATCCTGTCCATAAGCGGGCGTCCGGGACGCTTTACGTTTACCTTATCGAAGCAGGACATATGGTACATGAGCCTTACAGTAAGGAGGCGAGCCTTGTGGATGAGTGTCCTTATCTTTCCGTCAGGCATACCGTCCAGCGGGAAAAGGTCTATCCAGAGCTCTTCCTGTCTCTCCTTTATGCTGCCCATTCTCTTTATGTGATAGCGGGTATCCACTATTCTTGCATAGTAGTAATGGTGGTAGGACTTATCACGGTAAGTCCTTATCTTGAGGTAATCCGGCAGTTTGCTGCGGCAGGTCTTAAGGAACCTCTCATAGTCTTTTCTTTCGATTCCGATATCCACATCATCATCCCAGGGGATGAAGCCCTTGTGTCTTACTGCACCGAGCATGGTGCCGCCGAGGATGTAATAGGAGATATTCTCCTCTTCAAACATCTCTATAAGCTTATGAAGCAGATCCATAACATGGACCTGTACGGGAGACAATGTTTTTTCTTCTGACATTTCCATTCACTCATACCTTTCAGTTTACTAAACTACCAGACCTCACCAAAAAAATTATGCTTTTCTTTGCCACTGAGCAGCTTCTGCACAGTATAACAGGTATGCTACGGCAGCGATACCGTCCTCCGGCAAGCCGTTCCTGCACCCCTGAAATAAAACGTATAAAGCATAATTCACGAATTTAATTGTAACACAATATTATTTATATGTCAAGCCAAATTTGCTCCGAAACTGCTATAAGAGGGACATACTGTCAAAAGTCACGGCAGCATTTTTACTCCGGGTATATATAGTGCCAAATATAACTATAATATATATCGACATATTGTCATTATATACATTTTTCTCGTAAGTATTGCGTTATATCCGTTTTTATGCTATACTTATTTTAATTGTACTTACAATTGACCAGCAATGCCCATGAACCAAAAACTGAAAGGTGAGATAGTTATGACGAAAAAAGCAATAGCTCTTTTGGCCTCCTGTATCCTGGGCAGCAGCTCAGTCCCATTCCTGTGTGCCGCCAATGCCTATTCGGTATCTGCTGAAACGCTCAGCGGAAAATGCGGCCAGAACGCCCAGTGGAGCTTCGACAGCGAAACAGGCCTGCTCCTCATAACAGGTTCAGGCAAGATGAACGACTACGATCATCCGTTGTCTTACAATGCAAAGTCCATTTCCCCGTGGTATGATCTCAGGGAGGAGATAACCTGCGTCCGCATAGAAAACGGTATCTCTGCCGTGGGCAGCGCTTCATTCGTTGACTGCACATCACTGAAGACAGCAGAACTGCCGGACAGTCTCCTGACTGTCGGAGCAGACGCCTTTATTGGCTGCACTGCACTTGAAACAGTGAATATCCCCATAAAGACAAACTCCATAGCAGCCAGGGCTTTTTCCGGCTGTACATCCCTCAGGGAGATAGCCTTTCCCTCCTCTCTGACCTTTATCGCACCTGCTTCATTCTATAACTGCACCTCTCTGGCAAAAGCCGAATTCAGTGAAGGACTTGAAGAA
>JAAYBK010000297.1 GCA_012718885.1 Ruminococcus sp.
AAAAATTTCCCATATCATTTCTCCTCTTTTAATATTTTTGCAATCGCATTTTACAGTATATCACAATTCTGCGTAATCTGCAAGTACTTTTTTCCCGATATATGATAAAAAGCTGATACCAGACAACGCTCAGTATCAGCTTTATTCCTATTCGGTTTATTTTCTTCTTCGTTTAGAAACGTGAGCTTTGAGGGAGAACCCTTTTTCAAAAGGGTTTCCCTCAATAACTAACGTATAATTGCTATATGAGTATCGCACATATACAGCTATCTTTTTATATCATGAACAAACAAAAAACCGGCCGATGGCCGGTTTTAAAATTAGTCTTCAGATTCCTCTGTATTCTTCTCGATATAATTAACAATATCGCCGACTGTCTTGATCTCCTCAACAGCCTCATCAGGAATAGAGATATCGAACTCATCCTCGATAGTTGTGATAAGATCAACAACGTCGAGAGAATCTGCGCCGAGATCGTCCTGAATGTTTGCTTCTGCTGTAACTTCCTCTGCGTCAACTCCGAGCTGTTCAGCAACAATATCCTTCAGCTTTTCAAAAATCATATTTAATTCCTCCTTTGAACTTAAGACCGGTATCAGTCCAGGAACTCTCCGATCTTTCTAAACTTAGTATAACGTTCTTTAAGCAAAACGTCAATATCTTTTTCGCATTTTTCTGGAATTTTCTGTGACAAATATTCCTTAATATTCTCTGAAATTTTGTCTAAATCGTTATGTGCGCCGCCGAGAGGCTCTTCTATGACTGCTTCAGCCACTCCAAGGCTCACCATATCCTCAGCTGTAATACGCATTATTTCGCTTGCTTCCTGCTCACGGGAAGCGTCTTTCCAGAGTATACTTGCGAATCCTCTTGGCGAAAGAACAGAATACTGAGCGTTCTCCAGGATAGCAAGATCGTCGCAAACTCCCAGAGCCAGAGCGCCGCCGCTTCCGCCCTCACCGAGGACGATCGATATAATAGGCGTGCGGAGCGTCATGAACTCGGCAAGATTCTTTGCGATAGCCTCGCCGATACCTCTTTCCTCGGCTGCAATACCGCAGAATGCGCCGGGAGTGTCAATGAAGCAAATAACAGGTCTATGGAACTTTTCAGCCTGCTTCGCAAGTCTGAGAGCCTTTCTGTAGCCCTCAGGATGAGGCATGGCAAAATTGCAGGCCTTGTTCTCATTGAGGTCCCTGCCCTTTACCTGTCCGATAATGGTCACGGGGCGGCCGTCAAGGCGGCCGATTCCGCCCAGGATAGCCATATCATCACCGTAATGTCTGTCGCCGTGGAGCTCATAGAAATCGGTGAATATAAGCGGTATATAGTCTCTTACAGTAGGTCTACCCTTGGTATGAACAAGCTGCAGACGTTCCCATGCTGATCTTTTCTCGTCCATATCTCAGACCTCCTTCTTATCGTAGCCATGAAGCTTGAGCAGATGTGAGAGGGTGCTCCTCATTTTTCTGCGCTCAACGATCATATCCACGAAGCCTTTCTCATGCATGAACTCTGCCAGCTGGAAGTCCTCAGGCAGACGCTGTTTTATAGTACCTTCGATAACTCTTCTTCCGGCAAATCCTATGAGCACCTTCGGCTCGGCAATAATTATATCGCCAAGAGACGCAAAGCTTGCTGTAACGCCTCCTGTAGTGGGGTCTGTAAGCACAGTAATATACAATCCGCCGTTATCGCTGTGAAGTTTAACTGCACCGGAGGTCTTAGCCATCTGCATCAGAGATACTATACCCTCCTGCATACGAGCTCCGCCGGAAGCTGTGAACATGATGACAGCCATATTGTTCTCAGTGGCATATTCAAAGGCTTTGGTGATCTTCTCTCCCACAACGCTGCCCATGCTGCCCATCATATAACGTGAATCCATTACACCTATAACTACCGGAGAGCCCTTTATGGTAGCTGTTCCCGTAACAACAGCATCGTTCAGACCTGTAGTCTCACGGAGCTGCTCCTGTTTTTCCATATATTCCGGGAAATCGATAGGATTTCCGCTCTTCATATCAGCATCGAATTCTCTGAAGCTGTCCTTATCAACAGTAATCGAAAGGCGTTCCTGAGCGTTGAGCCTGCCGTGGTAGTTACATTTCGGGCATACTCTATGAAGCTCCTCGTAGCGGGAAAGAGGGCTGAGGTCCTGACATCTGGGGCACTTGAACATAGGTGGCTTATACTCCTCGTCAGCGCCGCCGTTGAAACGTTTTTTTACAACATCAAAAAAATCTTCAAACAATAGTATTCACCGCATTTCTTTATATAATGTGATTGCAAGATCTTATTATTTCTTTTCCTTATACTTTTCCATATATCTTCCGAGGAAGCCTATATCGTAATTTCCCGCCCTGAAGTCAGGATTCCTTATCAGAGCAAGCTGGAAGTCGATATTCGTATCCACTCCCTCGACGATGAATTCGGCCAGTGCCCATGTCATCTTGTTTATAGCATCCTCTCTGTCGGAGCCGTGAGCGATGAGCTTGCTTATCATAGAATCATAGTACGGAGTGATAGTATAGCCCTGATAAACAGCGCCGTCTATTCTTATACCGGGGCCGCCTGGCATATAGAGGGCAGTTATGGTGCCTGGAGAAGGACGGAAATCATAATCCGGATTCTCGGCATTGATACGGCACTCAATAGCATGGCCACGGAGCTTTATATCCTCCTGCTTGACGCTGAGAGGAAGTCCGGCAGCAACTTCTATCTGAGCCTTTACGAGATCAAAGCCGGTAACCTCTTCAGTTATGGGGTGTTCCACCTGTATACGGGTATTCATCTCCATGAAATAGAAGTCTCTGTTGTCATCAACGAGGAATTCTATAGTTCCGGCATTATAGTAGCTGCACTGCTTTGCGGCAGTTACGGCAGCCTGACCCATACGCTTTCTGAGATCCTCGCTTACTATAGGGCTGGGGCACTCCTCCAGCACCTTCTGATTTCTTCTCTGCATAGAGCAGTCACGCTCGCCGAGGTATATGTAATTGCCATGTTTATCGGCCATTATCTGTATCTCAACATGGTGAGGATCAATGAGGAATTTTTCGATATAAACCGAATCGTCACCGAAGAAATTCTTTGCCTCCTGCTGAGCGGCAATTATCTGAGCTTCAAGCTCATCCGGGGTATCGACTCTTCTTATTCCTCGTCCGCCGCCGCCGGCAGAAGCCTTTACAAGAACAGGATAGCCTGCCTTCTCAGCGAATTCAGCAGCTTCCTTTATAGACCTTACAGCGCCCTTTGTACCGGGGATAACAGGTACTCCGGCAGCAGCCATTGTCTCCTTGGCAGCAGCCTTGTTGCCCAGCATCTCAATAGAGTCATATGAAGGGCCGATGAAAACTATACCGCTTTTTTCGCAGAGCCTTGCGAAATCGGCATTTTCGGAAAGGAATCCGAAACCGGGGTGGATAGCCTCAGCGCCGGTGTTTATAGCTGCCTGGATTATGGCGTTCATATTCAGGTAGCTGTCCTTTGTTGCAGGAGGGCCTATACAAACGGCCTCGTCTGCGATCTGTGCATGGAGAGTTTTCTGGTCAGCAGTAGAATACACAGCCACTGTGCGAACGCCCAGCTCACGGCAGGCACGGATTATACGTACTGCGATCTCTCCTCTGTTGGCAATCAATACTTTTTTGAACATTTATGTAGTTCTCCTTTTGTTAGAGAAGTTAGTGCATAGATTATTATTTCTTATCGCCGTCAGTAACAGCAAAAGTTATCTCACAGGAAACGGCTTTCTCTCCGCCTACTGAAGCAACAGCTTTTCCTGTACCCACAGGGCCTCTCTGGCGGATGATCTCTACCTCAAGATCAAGAACGTCGCCCGGGACTACCTGTCTGCGGAACTTAGCCTTGTCGATACCGCCGAAAAGGCCGATCTTTCCCTTGAATTCAGGCTTTGAGAGCATACATACCGCACCGGCCTGTGCAAGCATCTCCACCATGAGAACGCCGGGAGTTACCGGATATCCGGGGAAATGTCCCTTGAACCAGAAGTCGTCTTCCTTTATATACTTTCTTGCGTGTACCTTCACGCCCACCTCCATATAAACTATCTCATCGATAAGGAGGAATGGGTCACGGTGCGGGATTATTTCCATGATCTGTTCTTTATTCATAAGTACGTCGGACATTGTTTTATTCTCCTTTATATACTTTCCATTTCATCATCTATTCCGTCATATCTGTTAAAGTCATCGTAATTGCTTACCGTTTTGCTTCCCTGCTCATACATAGAGATCACCAGCAGGGTGAAATCGGGGTAACCCTCTGCGCTCATAGCTCTTCTGCCGTGTATATCCGAGAACACCGCGGCAATAACGATGAGCAGCGCATACACGGATACTACCGGATTTACCAGGAACAGCGCACCTGCTCCTGCTATTGATATAGCTATATTCCATCTATCCGGCACAAAAACGTAGAACACCATCATCAGAGTGCAGGCAACGATTGCTCCGAAGGATACAACACTGTTTATAGTGGGTCTGTCCTTCAGTATCACCACACTTACAGCTACCATAATAAAGCCTATTATGAACGAAGCTATAGTGCCCAGGCTTGCGCCTGTACGTATCTCAGAGTAACCCTCTCCGGAAAAAGAACGTCTGCCGCCATAGCTTCTTGAAGGAACTTTGATGATCGTATTATTATCGCCGGCATCCGGTATGATATATCTCCACAGCAGGTAGAAATATCCTGCACCTGCGATAAGAGCAGCAGCGATATTGATACCGCCCACGCCCTTGAATATTATAGGCTTCAGATAAAGGCACAGTGCCATGAGATATGCTATCACATTCAGCAGCATATATATCTCACGCACAGCATACCATTTGTATTTCAGAGGCTGTTTAAGCGTCATCTGCTTATTGTACTCCACCGCCTCTTCATACTGTGCAATATCCTTGGCAACGAATTTTCCGGAGCGTATCACTTCCGGAGTAATGTATTTCCAGCTCATTTTTTTATTTCCCCAATATCATTTTCAGCCAGCATTCCCATATCATCCTCCGGCTTTATCCTGAATTTATCAAAGCTGTAAGCCGGTTCTGCATCATCCATACCACCTTCCTCAGCATTCTCCTCGTCACGTATATATGACGTCTTGAGCTGAGCAAAATGCGGATATCCCGCCTCGTCTTTTATACTGCTGTCTATCTTCTGCATAAGATGAAGAATAACACCGTTCGCAGCCGTATTAATTACGAAAATATAATTTACCGGGATAAGGATAACGCCGGTTATAAGTGCCCCTACTGTCCATTCATAGCTTTTCCTGTACATGATGAAGTATCCGAAGACAGCTGCAAATGCCAGCACCATAAGAAAGCAGGGCATCATTCTCTCGCCGCCGAATCTGTAGATAAGCGAATTGTGCTTATTCAGCCCAAGAAATCCGGCTGGCGTCAATATTATATTCAGTATCAGCATAAATCCGTAATCCCTGAGGAAGCTGGCTCTTTTCCTCTGCATACGGAGCATATGCGTATTGAAATCGCTTACTTCAGAAAACATATCCGCAGATGTAATATTGATATGCGCTTCATCGATATTATCCTGAGTGATATATTTCAGTTCAGACGGTTTCATTACCTGATTATCATTACAGGCTGATCGTACTCGACCGGCTCACCGTCATTGACAAGGATCTTGTCAACAACTCCGTCATACTCAGACTGTATCTCATTCATAAGCTTCATGGACTCGATTATCATAATAACGTCGCCCTTCTTGACCTCATCGCCAACCTTTACGAAAGGAGCCTTATCCGGTGAAGGAGCGGCATAATAAGTGCCCACTATAGGAGCCTTGACCATATTTCCGCTTATCTCTCCTGCCATAGCAGCTTCGCTTTCTGAGAGAGCGTGTTCAGCAGGAACAGGATTTGCCTGTACCGGAGCTGCCGCATAAGGCATTGCCACAGGAGCAGCCGGCGGAGGAGGAAGAATCCTCTTGCCCTTTATAGTGATAGATTTGTCTCCGTCTGTGAGTGTAAGTTCGGAAAGCTCTTTGCTTCCGACGATGTCTGCAAGTTTTTCGATAGTTTCAATGTCAAACTGGCCGTAGATCTTCTCCATTCGATCATTCTCCTTTGTTATATTTTCTTAAAGCAGAGCGTTGCGTTATGTCCGCCAAATCCCAGCGAATTGGAAAGAGCAGCTCTAACCTCCTGCTGTATATTGCTTTCTGTACAGTAATTAAGATCACAATCCTCATCCGGGACCTTATAGCCTATAGTACGGTGGATGAAGCCCTCCTGTATAGACTTTGCACATATTATAGCTTCAACTCCGCCGGCAGCTCCCAGCAGATGTCCGATCATTGACTTTGTGGAATTGATCTTGACGTTATACGCCTCATCACCGAAAGCAAGCTTTACAGCTGCTGTTTCGTACTTATCATTGAGGCCGGTAGATGTTCCGTGGGCATTGATATAATCCACATCAGCAGGCTCGAGTCCGGCCTCCTGCATAGCAAGTGTCATACCCATTCCTGCGGCTTCTCCTGTAGGCATAGGCGAGGTCATATGGTATCCGTCACAGGTAGCGCCGTATCCGGCAACCTCTGCATAGATCTTAGCACCTCTTGCTTTGGCGTGCTCATACTCCTCAAGGACTACGATACCGCATCCTTCACTGAGGACAAAGCCGTGTCTTTCCTTATCAAAAGGGATAGAAGCTCTTTCAAGGTCTCCTGACTTACAGATAGCCTTCATATTGGAAAATCCTGCATAAGTGAACTCAGCATTTGAGCTTTCGGTACCGCCGGCAAGAGCTACGTCAAGATAGCCGTCCTTTATCTTGCGGAAGGCCTCTCCGATAGAATTTGTAGCAGAAGCGCAGGCGGTGGTAACATCGAAATTTGCCCCCCTGAAGCCTGTCTTCATAGATATAGTTCCGGCAGCCATATTGCTTATCATCATAGGGATGTAGAATGCGGATATCCTGTTCGGACCTTTTTCAAGATACTTGCTGTGCTCCGACAGTGTGAAATCAATTCCGCCGATGCCCGAACCAACAATAACACCAGCCCTGTAAGGATCTATATCCTTGAAGTCGGTACCTGCATCGGTCAGTGCTTCATGTGCGGAAACTACAGCAAATTTTGTGAATCGCTCCATGTGTCGGGCTTCCTTCTTGTCGAAGCAACCCTTTACGTCATAATATGCTTCATCGTCAAAATCACGGACTATTCCTGCGATCTTTACGCCGGTTCTTTCAGTGTCAAAGCTGTCAATGAATGAGAAACCGATCTTATTTGCTTTTATTCCCTCCCAGAACTTGTCAACGCCTGTTCCGAGGGGAGTAATTGCTCCCATTCCTGTTATAACGACTCGTCTGCTCATATTTATTCCTTTCAAACTAAAATTTAGATGTCCATCCTTTACATTGCAAGTCCGCCTGATATCTCGATCACCTGTCCTGTTACATAGGAAGCGTCATCAGAAACGAGGAATGAGACAACAGAAGCGATCTCCTCAGGCTCGCCGTAGCGCTTCAGCGAAACTGCATCAAGCATTTTTGCCTTTATCTCATCGCTGAGGACGTCTGTCATAGGTGTGCGGATAAGACCGGGAGCAACAGCGTTGCAGGTGATATTCTTTTTACCGTACTCCTTGGCCACAGTCTTTGTCATACCGATGATAGCGGCCTTTGAAGCTGAATAGTTGATCTGTCCCGGATTTCCGTAAAGTCCTGCAACAGAAGAAACATTGACAATACGGCCGAATTTCTGCTTCATCATGACCGGGCAGGTATGCTTGAGCATATTGAATATGCTCTTCTGGTTTACTGCGATAACGGCATCATACTCATCCTCTGTCATGCGTGCAAGGAGCTTGTCCTTGGTAATGCCGGCATTATTCACAAGAGCATCGATAGAACCGAAGGTCTCCTTGACTGCCTTCACCATAGCCTCACAGTCCTCAAGCTTTGAAACGTCTGCGGCAAAGATCTCAGCCTTTACGCCGAAAGCTCTGCACTCCTCAGCGACCTCAATAGCCTTTGCCTTATCGCTTTCACTGGGGTAGTGGTTGACGGCTATATCGAAACCGTCCTTAGCAAGTCTTTTTGCGATGCACGCTCCGATTCCCTGAGAAGCGCCTGTTATTAATGCTGTTGCCATAAATTACCTCCATAATATATTTAAACAATTAATTTATCCTTTATCGATCCGGACGGATCATAATTTCAGCAGCTTTTCAGCTCCTTCATTGATCTCCCTGACTATTTCCGCACAGGGCTTTATATCATTTATCATGCCTGCGATCGCACCGCAGAGGAAGGAACCGCTTTCAACGTCTCCGTCTACAACTGCACGGCGGAGCGCACCGACTGTCAGTTTTTCGAATTCTTCCGGAGAGAGTGTGCCATCAGCCTCGCCTTTTGCAAGCTGCTTTGCGAATTTTGTCTTTACATTGCGGCACGGATGACCGGTATAGCGTCCTGTTACAACGCTGTCAGTATCCTTTGCCTTTAATACAAGATCCTTGAATACAGGATGTATCTGACATTCCTCGGAAGCCAGGAAGCGTGTACCTATCTGAACGCCCTCTGCACCAAGCATGAAGGCAGCTGCCATACCTCTTCCGTCAGCGATACCGCCTGCGCCGATAACAGGTATCTCAACAGCGTCGACCACCTGAGGAACGAGACACATAGTAGTATTCTCACCGATATGTCCGCCTGACTCTGTACCCTCAGCGATAACAGCGTCAGCACCGGCTCTCTCCATTCTCTTTGCAAGAGCAACGGAAGGAACTACAGGTATCACCTTTACACCGGCATTCTTCCATGCCTCGATGTACTTTCCGGGATTACCTGCTCCGGTGGTAACGAACTGCACATTCTCATCTATAACGAGCTGAGCAAGATCATCGGCATTAGGGCTCATAAGCATGATATTAACGCCGAAGGGATTTGAAGTCTTCTCCTTGCAGAGCCTGATCTGCTCACGGAGATAATCTATAGGGGCATTTCCGCCGGCAATGATTCCTGCACCGCCTGCTTCTGATACAGCAGCAGCAAGTGTATGCTCAGCCACCCAGGCCATACCGCCCTGTATGATAGGATATTTGCAGCCTAAAAGTTCTGTGATCCTTGTTTTCATAAATTTTACTCCCTTAGTATTCAATGATGATGCCGCCGTAGGTAAGACCTGCGCCGAAGCCTATGAGTGCCAACTTCTGACCACGCTTTATGATCCCCTTGTCAATGGACTCGCTGAGTGCGAGAGGGATAGAAGCGCTGGATGTATTTCCGTAATGGTCAAGAGTTATTATGAATTTATCCATAGGAGCTTCAAGCTTCTTTGCGGCAGTTTCTATTATCCTGATATTGGCCTGATGAGGAATGAACCAGTCGATATCGTCCTTGGTCACGCCTATCTTTCCGGCAGCAAGCTCAAACGATCTCGGGAGAGCCTGAACTGCGAATTTATATACATCCTTGCCGTCCTGGTGGAGCTTATGCAGCGGCAGCTCCTCATAATCTGAAGAGAAGTCCTCCGGCGGCTGGCAGGCGACCTCGGGAGCTACCTGCATAGAGCGTGCATAGAGGAATTTACCGCCTGCGCCCTCCGAGCCAAGCACTGACGAATAGAGCTTATCACTGTATTCAACGACAGCAGCTGCCGCACCGTCTCCGAAGAGGATGCAGGAACCACGGTCTGTAAAATCGAGGAATCGTGACAGCGATTCATTTGCAACAATAAGTATGTATTTCATGTCCCGGTCTGTAGTAAGGAATTTTGCCGCTGTATCCAGAGCGTACACAAATCCTGTACACGCAGCATTCAGATCGAATGCGCCTGCATTCACAGCACCGGTCTCATTCTGAATGACACTTGCCATACTGGGAGTATGGAAGTCCGCAGTAGCCGTTGTAGAGATAACAAGTCCGATATCCTCCGGATCTATCCCGGCATTTTCTATTGCCCTGAGAGCAGCCTGTTTACCCATATACCACGTTGGCTCCCAGCCGGCCATAGGTCTGCTTACTATGCCTGTGCGTGTTCTGATCCATTCATCGTTTGTTTCGATAAATCGGGTAAAATCGTCGTTTGTCAATACCTGCTCAGGGACATATCTTCCCATTCCCAGAATGTTTATACCCATTAATCATTCTCCTTAAAATGATAAATTGTGAAAATACAGTTGTAAAACTGAAAAAAATATGTTATAGTATATATGGACATCACTGCCCACATATTTATATTGTAAATCATTTCCGTTTTTTTTGCAATGATATTTTATTACTTTATCGTCTTAAAAATAAAATATCGTCTTTTTGCACAAAAAATACTGGGAATATTCGTCAGTCAAAACATTACATTGTGTATAACACACAGAAAGGAACCGACTCATTATGACAATTTCACTATTTTCCGGACAAGGCGCACAAGTACCAGGCATGGGCGGAGATATCGTCTCTGCAATGCCGGAGCTCAAGGAGATCTACACAGCAGGCTCCGATATTTTAGGCATGGATCTTGAGAAGATCTGCCTTGAGGCTACAGCGGAGGAGCTGGGACGCACTATCAATTCCCAGCCGGCAATAATGGCAACATCCATCATTTGCCTGAAGGCCGCTCAGGCCAAGGGCTACACCTTTGACGGCGTTGCAGGACATTCCCTCGGCGAATACTCAGCTATGTATGCTTCCGGAATAATCTCCCTGGAGGACGCATTCCGTCTTATAAAGGCAAGAGCCGCTGCAATGGAAGAGGCTGTTAACCAGACAAAGGGCGCAATGGCTGCTGTAGTAAAGGTGGAGGCCTCAGTTGTTGAAGAGGTATGCGCAGCTGCAAAGGAATATGTAGTGCCCGTAAACTACAACTCACCTCTCCAGACCGTAATCGCAGGAACTCCCGAGGGCATCGAGGAGGTAACTCCCGTCTTCACAGAAAAGAAGGCAAGAGTTCTCCCTCTCAAGGTAGCAGGAGCCTTCCATTCAAAGCTCATGCAGCCTGCCGCAGACCTGTTCTATGAGACAGCAAAGAACATCACCTTCGCTGAGCCCAACGTAAAGTACTACTCAAACGTTACCGGCGGCGAGCTGACAGACTTCTCAGACATGGCATCACTGCTTGCAAAGCACATCGTATCGCCTGTACGCTTCACAGCCGAACTCGAAGCAATGAAGGAAGCAGGTGCCGACAGATATGTTGAATTCGGTCCCGGAAGAACTCTTACCGGCCTTGTAAGAAAGACTCTCACCGGCGTATCCGCATACAACGTTGAAAATTTAGCTACACTTGAAGGGGCTGCTATATATGAATAAATTTGCACTTACCGGACATCCTCTGGGACATTCAATGTCCCCGCTCATCCATGAGAAATTATTTGCTCTAAGCGGATTTGCAGGTGAATATTCGCTTGTTGATATCGCTCCGGAGGATATAGCCTCCAGCCGTCCGCTCATAAGCGGACATATGGGAATGAACGTGACTATCCCTCATAAGCAGGCTGTTATACCGCTTATGGATGAGCTTGGCGACAGCGCAAAGAGATACAACTCGGTAAACTGCATAAAGAACGACAACGGAAAGCTCATCGGCTACAATACAGACTGTGACGGATTTCTCCGCTCAGCAGAGGGACTGCCGATAGACGGGAAAGTTGCAATACTCGGCTGCGGAGGAGTAGGCCGTATGATCGCCATCGAGACTGCTCTCCACGGCGGAAACATCACTCTCGCAGTGATTCCCCAGGACATTGAGAACGCAAAGCTGCTCATAGCCGAGATACAGGAAAAATGCCCCGGCGCTTCAGTGCAGATCGCAGATATCACCTCCCTTGAAGGCAGCTTCGACCTGCTGATAAACGCCACTCCCGTGGGAATGTACCCGAAGACAGAGGCCTGCGCTGTAAGTGACAGCGTTATAGAAAACTGCGGAAGCGTTTTCGACGTTATCTATAACCCCACAGAGACACTGCTGATGAAGAAGGCAAGAGCTATGGGGAAAACTGCCGTAGGCGGAACAGCAATGCTTGTATATCAGGCTGTAAAGGCACATGAGATATGGTACGGCGGAAGCTTCCCTGCCGAGGCTGTAGCAAAGATAATCACAGAGGTAGAAGAAGCTGTGAACGCAATGAACCAGAAATAACGGAGGATATTATGACTGTTTTTTTATGCGGCTTCATGGGCTGCGGAAAGACCACTGTTGGCAAGCTTGCAGCGAAAAAGATAGGCTGCGGCTTCACCGACACCGATGACCTGATAGTCAGGACACTTGATATGACAATACCGGAGATATTCGAGCAGAAGGGCGAACCCTTCTTCCGTAAGACAGAGGCTGAGATAGTGAAGTCACTCTGCGGCAAGACAGTAGTTGCCGCCTGCGGAGGCGGAGCAATGCTGAATCCGGACACTGCTGCTGCGGCAAAGGCCGCCGGAAGTGCCGTGATATTTCTCGATGTTCCGTTTGAGACCTGCTATGAGCGCATAAAAGACGATGAGAACCGCCCCATAGTTATGAGCTCCACCAAGGAAGAGCTCCATGAGCTTTACAAAAAGCGCAGGGGCGTATATCTACAGAATTCCACTATACAGATAGACTGCTGCGGCAGTCCCGTAGAAACTGCGGACAAGATCGCTGCGGCGGTCAGGAAATAACAACGGGAGACAGATATGCTGATATATAACGCAAGGATATACACCATGACAGAAGCCGGCGTCATCGAAAACGGCTGGATCCTTACAGAAAACGGACAGATAAGAGCACTTGGAGCAGGTGTTCCGGAGACAGTTCCCGATGACAGCATAGACGCTGCCGGAGGAACAGTGCTGCCGGGCTTTATCGATGCTCACACCCATCTCGGCATTATCGAGGACGGCCTGGACTTCGAGGGCGACGACTGCAACGAGTCAACAGATCCCTTCACTCCGCAGATGAGAGCTATCGACGGCATAAATCCCTTCGACCGCTGCTTTGAAGAGGCACGTATGCGGGGTATAACCGCTGCCGCCTCCTCCCCCGGAAGTGCAAATGCCTGCGGCGGAGAGATATGTGCCATAAAGACTGACGGCCGCCGTGTTGATGATATGCTCATCAAGCCCTGCGGAATAAAATTCGCCATGGGAGAAAACCCGAAGAATGTCTACAATGACCGCTCGGAGACTCCCATAACAAGAATGGCCATAGCAGCACTCATACGTGAGGGGCTCTATAAGGCACGCCGCTATGTACACGATATGGACAGCTACTACTCCGACAGCGAGAACTACGATCCGCCGGAGTACGATATAAAGTGCGAGGCACTGATGCCTCTTCTTGACCGCAAGATGAAGGCATTCTTCCACTGTCACCGTGCAGATGATATCTGTACCGCCATGAGACTGGCAAAGGAATTCTCCCTTGACCCGGTAATAATCCACGGAACAGAGGGCTGGAAGATTGCAGATATAATCGCTCAGCAGCAGATACCCGTGATATGCGGTCCGATAATCTGTGACCGCTGCAAGCCGGAAATGAAAGGGCTTGAGCTGAAGAACGCCTCGATGATGCACGAAAACGGCGTAAAGCTTGCCATATGTACAGATCATACCGTCATCCCAATACAGTACCTCCCCCTGTCTGCTCAGGCAGCCGTCAAGGGCGGACTTGATCCCCTGGAGGCGCTGAAAATGCTGACCATAAATCCGGCAGAGATACTTGGTATAGACGAGGTCACAGGCTCCCTTGCAGCCGGCAAGGATGCCGATATCCAGCTCTACAGAAAGGGCGAGAATCCCCTTGACCTGATGTCGGAGCCGGCTCTCGTAATGATAAACGGAAAGATATGCCGCAGGGAGGTATAATATGAAAAAGCAGCTTACAGCACTGATGACAGCCTTTGCACTGGCGGCAGCAGCCGCTCCGATGCCTGCTTCCTCAGCTGAAGCTCCGGAGGGGATAACCTTCACCTATGAAAAAAATGAGGAGAGCGTTACCATTACCGGCTTCAAGGGCTCAGATTCTGTGCTCATAATCCCTGATACCATTGAAGGCCTGCCAGTCACTGAAATAGGAAAGAACGTGTTCGCAGGAATGAGCGAACTGACAGCCGTTGTGATACCGGATACAGTTAAGTCCATAGGCGAGAGAAGCTTCTCCGCCTGCCCGAATCTCAGCAGCGTGACTATGGGAAAAAGCGTTACAGGCATGGGCGGATATGCATTTTCCGCCTGCCCCAAGCTGTGCTCATTCACAGTAAGCGCCGAGAATCCCACCTATCTCTCAAAAGACGGCTGCCTCATGTCCGAGAAAGGCAACAGACTGGTGCTCTATGTCGGAGGCAGGGAAGCTGTGATACCTGACAGCGTAAGAGTCGTGACAAAGGGCGCATTCATGGGAAAGACCGACATCACCTCCGTCGTTATCCCCCCTAAAGCAACAAGCCTTGGAGACTATACATTCTCCGGCTGCACATCGCTGAAAAGCGTTGATATCCCCGATTCCGTGACAAACGTGGGAGCAGGCTGCTTCATGTCCTGTTCAAGTCTGAGCAGCGCAAAGCTGGGCTCAGGCATCAAGGAGATAAGGACAAACGTTTTCAACGCCTGCACATCCCTTAATGATATAATCATCCCGGAAAATACCGCTGCCATAGGCACCGATGCATTTTTCGGCTGCACAGAGCTCAACGGGATATACATACCGGAAACAGTCACCTCCATTGCCGACTCAGCCATAGGCCAGCACTACGACCTGAGAAACGGCCAGTTGGAGAACATAAACGGCTTCATCCTCCACGGTGAGGAGGGCTCTGCTGCTGAGAGCTATGCGGCAGCAGCAGGTATAGAATTCCGCCCATTCCTGTTAGGGGATGTTGACGACAGCGGAGCAGTTGACGGCTCCGATGCCACAATGGCGCTGAGAGAATACTCCTACTGTATGGACCGCCCCGGCTCCACCCTCAATATATACGGCCGCCTGGCTGCCGACTACGACAAGAGCGGAGCAGTTGACGGTTCGGATGCAACTCTCATACTCAAGGAATTTGGCTATAATCTGGCAAATATGTGACATTTTCGCTTTGAAGTGCTGACGCTTTAAAATGACACATTGCTTTTTTCGCTAAAACACGACTTTAATAAACGAAAAATTTCTCTACCCGTCCTTTGCGGCGGGTATTGACATATCCCCTCAAAAATAGTATGATTAAAGGTAATAAATTATTAATCGATTGTTCTTAGAGACCTCCGGCAGCACTTTCCCCGGAGCTCATTGGCTTAATACAATAATTAATTAATAATAACGTTGTAAGGAGGAATTATTATGCTGACAGATATGAACAGCAAATTTCAGAAGGAGGGTCTGACCTTTGACGATGTGCTCCTGATCCCGGCAGAATCAAACGTTACACCGAATATGATCCAGCTCGGTACACAGCTCACCAAGACCATCAGACTCAATACTCCTGTAATGACTGCTGCAATGGACACCGTTACAGATTCACGCATGGCTATCGCTATTGCCCGTGAAGGCGGTATCGGCATCATCCATAAGAACATGACTATCGAACAGCAGGCAGAAGAGGTTGATAAGGTAAAGCGCTCCGAAAACGGCGTTATCGTTAATCCTTTCTCACTTACAGAGGATCACATCGTTGCAGATGCAGACGAGCTCATGGGCAAGTTCAAGATCTCAGGCGTTCCGATAGTTGACGGAAACAACAAGCTTGTAGGCATCATCACAAACAGAGATATGCGTTTCCTTACAGATTTCAACGCAAAGATCTCAGAGGTTATGACAAAGGACAACCTCATTACCGCCCCCGTAGGTACAACTCTTGCAGAAGCACAGGAGATACTCCGTGCCCACAAGATCGAAAAGCTCCCTCTCGTTGACGATGGCGGCTACCTCAAGGGACTTATCACAATAAAGGATATCGAAAAGTCAGTACAGTACCCCAACTCCGCCCGTGACAGCAAGGGCAGACTCCTCTGCGGCGCTGCTATCGGCGTAACAGCAAACGTTCTCGACAGAGCAAAGGCTCTCATCGACGCACAGGCTGACGTACTGGTTCTCGACTCCGCTCACGGCCACAGCGCAAACATCATCAAGTGCCTGAAAATGGTCAAGGAAGCATTCCCGGATACACCTGTCATCGCAGGAAATATCGCTACAGCCGAAGCTGCTGAGGCTCTTATCGCTGCCGGCGCAGACTGCGTAAAGGTAGGTATCGGCCCCGGTTCCATCTGTACAACAAGAGTTGTTGCCGGTATCGGCGTTCCCCAGATCACAGCTGTATATGACGTTGCCTGCGTAGCTCAGAAGTACGGTATCCCTGTTATCGCAGACGGCGGTATCAAGTACTCCGGAGACATCGTAAAGGCTCTCGCAGCCGGAGCAAACGTTGTAATGCTCGGCTCACTCCTTGCAGGCTGTGCAGAAGCTCCCGGCGAGACAGAGATCTATCAGGGACGTCAGTTCAAGGTATACAGAGGTATGGGAAGTCTCGGTGCTATGGCAAACGGCTCTACAGACAGATATTTCCAGGAGGGTGCAAAGAAGCTTGTTCCCGAGGGAGTTGAAGGCCGTGTTCCTTTCAAGGGCCCTGTTGCTGATACTGTATTCCAGCTTGTCGGCGGAATCCGTTCAGGTATGGGCTACTGCGGATGTGTGGATATCCCTACACTCCACGAAAAGGCAAAGTTCATCCGTATCACTGGCGCAGGTCTCAAGGAGAGCCACCCTCACGATATCTATATCACAAAGGAAGCTCCCAACTATTCAACTCAGATCTGAATTTAATATATCAGAAAAGGCGTACCAACTTTGGTACGCCTTTCTTACTTATGATCTCAGAACAGGCCAGCCTATGCCCGTGACCAGATTGGCAACATATGTCAGTTACTCGGGGAAAACCTTTCTGAGGAAAGGTTCTTCCCCGAACCCCTTTCCAAAGACTTTTAATCTTAATTTTCCCCAGATAGGGCGCAC
>JAAYBK010000298.1 GCA_012718885.1 Ruminococcus sp.
CATGCGCCCTATCTGGGGGAAAATTAAGATTAAAAGTCTTTGGAAAGGGGTTCGGGGAAGAACCTTTCCTCAGAAAGGTTTTCCCCGAGTAATTGATGTATGCTTCTGTATGCTGTCCAGCCGGAGCGGTGACACTTTTATCATTTCAGAGTCGCAGCGGCGGAGAGCGATGACTGTACCGCTTATGGAAAAAGCGGTCATACCGGATGATCTATGGAGGCATCCGGCCTTTGCGCCGGGCACGAATCCAAGCTCCATAAGTCTTCGTCTCAGGCTGCCGCAGTGCTCTATTGAATGTATGATACAGCTCTCCCCAGTATTGAGGGAGCTGAGCCTGTGTTCAGTAACCATATTTTTCCTCCGGTATATCATATGCTTCCGGGAGGATGAGTGTCACTTTTTACTTATCAGTGGTAGAACTTATCATGATAAACGCTCAGCTCAGTTATTACGCCGCTGCTGCTGCCGCTCACATTTATAGCAGCGATTCGCTCAGCAGAAACGCTTCCGAACGAGACTATGTCAGAAAGATCCTCTCCGTTATATCCGCTGTAGGAGCAGAACAGCCTGCTCCTACCACGGAAGGCTTCCTTATCATGGTACACCAGTGCCTGTGCCGGATCTCTCAGAAACTGCATATCAAGGTCGAAATACTTATGTCTCACTATCTTCGCAGCGATAACATCAGCATCCTCGTAGTCATAATTGCCGTAATCGCCTGCCAAATCAGCCATATGGAAATCACTGACGAGACGCTTTCCGGTCACAGCACTGCCGGATGTGAGGAGCTGATCTACGCTGTAGGAGAAGCTCTGCGGCGCAGGGAACTGAGTTATGCGGACGCAGTTCGTCCCTCTTATATAGGGATATCCGCCGGTCAGCTTGTAGGTAAGGTTCACGATATTCTCCCACATTGTCGTATTCTTTTCCACGTATATATAGCTGCTGGTATCAGTATTGTTCTCATGTGTCACATAGGGCAGCGGATAGAAATCGTCCATAAGCTCGTTTAAAGATATACCGTACTTTACCCCCGGTTCAAGCTGATTCTGACAGAGAAGTGACGTAAAGCCCCGTGATGAAAGTGCAGCGATATCGCAGCCGCCAGAACGAGTTACGGTAAGGCTGTCGATCAGTCCGTGGTGGAGCGTATAACCGTCTATTATAAGGCTTGCCTCAGCTATCTGAGCAGGATCAGCTCCGGATATGACAAACGCAGCATTAAGTGTGCTATATGCCTTGTAAACGTCCTTTGCAAAGCCGAACGCCAGCACCTTGTCCGAGGAGATGACGCTGCCGTTCATAGTTTTAAGTGAAATGCTCACATTCATGCATTTTCCTCCTCTGACACACTGCTGCTGAGCACTGATATTTCGGCGCAGATGTAGGCTTCGCCCTTATCCTCCGCCTTGAAGGACTGCACACGGCAGCCTGTAAAAGCAAGTCCCCGGTAGCTGGTTGAGAACACGGTCCCGTTTCTGAGCATACCGCCTGCCGCAGCCACAAATCCCAAAGGAGAAGCCTCATCACAGATACGGCCGCAGAATGTCAGCTTCATCAGCTTGGGAAAGCTGTTTGTAACAAAGCCTTTTCCGTCAACAGTGGCTTTTTCCGAGACAGCTCTTGTCTCCTCTGCTCTGAAGCTCTCGCACCAGAGAGTGAAGCTTCCAAAGGTTACAGGAACGGCCTCACGCTCCGTAAGCTCGGTAATGCTGCTCATATACTGCTCCTTTCAGTCTTTATGACACCTCCGACAGATATCCTGACGTTCATCACAAGCCTGTTTATATTTGAATCCGACTTGAGGGCAACGCTCCTGAGCGAGCAGTTCATATCTGACATTTCCTCCACGGTCGGAGCGATATACTGATCGAAATAATCGTAGAGCTGCTCCATGCTCCAGCACTCCGGCGCAGTCACACGGAACGATAATTCTGCTTTGAATGGCAGATAAACTGTGCTGAGCGAATAGATAGGGGTGCTGCTCTCAAAGGCGCTTACATCGATGACGGTGAATATGCTTCGGGTCTTTTTCTGTATATCAACAGCGTCAAAAGCACTGTAAACATGGGATGCACCGCTTTCTCTGAGCCTGGAAGCGGCCTCCTCCATAAGCTGTCTGAGCATATCATTTCTCCTTTCCGCCGGAAAAGCTCATAAATACAAAGGTATCAGAGCTGATAAGATCGCTGCAAAGGCTGATGTAGTCCCGGAGCAGTCTCTCCGCATAGACGGCAGAGCTGTCCTGCCCTGCCGAAGGCATTTTTCCGGCATATGTATACTTCTCCCTGTCTCTCGCCGCAAGTATACGGCGCATACGGTAAAACGCAATAGCTGCGCTGAGAAAATCCAGTCTGATATCAGCGCTGTCGGCTTCCGGAAGCAGCATACTCTCAGTTTCCTTTACTGCAAGCCTTATCAGCGGCGCATACCTGTCTGCATCATCCTCACCGGAAAACAGCATAAACAGAGACTTTACTGATTCGATATTCATATTTCCTCCTATCTCATGGCAAACAGCTCCGGGCCGTCCTCATCCGTATTCTCCGGCATAAGCTGAACCACAGGGCCGCTGCGTGATCTCCGGTCTTCCAGAGAACGCTTGAGCTTCACGAGCTGGCCAGTATTCATTGCGCCGGCAGTCAGTGCCACAATATCTGCCGCAGTTTTTCCGCCGATGAAGTATGCAAGTCTGCGGATATCCTTCCTCAGCTCATTGTCAGCCTCGACAATGTCACTGCATACAGGCTGTGACTCCATACTGCCGGATGAGTAATGCTTTGTCACCCCGGCATTGACCTGTGCCGGAACTGCTACAAAGCTCCATTCATAGGCATCGGTCACATCATCCAGGATGATATGGCAGAGCTTTCCGCCGTATTTCTTCCCCTTCACATGACCGCAGGTGTTCACGGTCTTGTCGCAGCCGCAGACGGAGCATATTCTCTTTGAGGCCGAGCAGGAAATGCTGACCTCCTTTTTTATGCCGCCGTCGATCTCGGCTATGAGATCACGGTTCTCGTCAGTGCGTATCATATAGGCGCTGGCCTTGACACATTTATAGGGCGCACCGTATTTTGTCTGCCTTGAGCTATCCGTCACAAGCTCCGTATCAAAGATACGTGCAGTCTGGTTCGAGGCCGAGGGCTGGTGATCGGAGATACCTGTCCTGCCGATGAATGTACGGCATATCGCCTCTAATGCCTCATCGGAAAAGCGCTCGCAGTCACGGTCGATATCGTTGTCGCAGAGTATGACCGAGAACGCATAGACCTCATCCTCGGAGAACGGGCGGCGGGTAAAGCCATTTATCTTTTCAAGAGTTTCCTTGGTCATGAAATACTCCTTTCTGAATGTTATAGTATGGGAGACAGCCCTGCAATAATCCGGACTGTCTCCTTCTAACAGGATCAGGATGTTATCTTGAGCACATTCACAGCTTCCGGAGTGATTTTCTTGAAGCCACAGGTTATAGATACTGTCATCTGATCCAACTGGCGGTCAATGAGCTTGTCAGTCTCCATGATAAGATCGGTGCTTGTTATGAATTCCAGTGCAAAATTGCGGTCGATGCCTATGATCTTGGAATTTCCGGCAGCAGAGGTCTTGATAAGCTCTGAGCCGAACGGGAGGATGAAGCGGCCGTCAGCGTCGGCAGAGCAGTCCTTGAGCTGATCCATAGCAGCGATCTGTGAAGCAAGCTGCGGAGAGGCGATGACTGTAGTCATATCGAAGCTGTCGAACTGTCCGTAAAGCGCAGCAAGGTCGCTGTAGGTAAGGGCAGAAGTGGTTATCTCATCAGCGTCATCAACAAGCACATCCACCGCCGCTTTGACAACTGAGCCTGCCAGCTTCACGCCGATGCTTCTGAGCATTATGCCGAATACATCCAGCCTCTGCTGGCGTATGGATTCATATGAAGCGGTGATAAGTCTGCCGTACTTTGCGAGGACCGTAGTCTCCTCGTCCTCTCTTACAGTTGCCGTAGGGAGTACGGCTGCCTCAGCGGTATCGGTATAGGCAGCGGAATCTGTGAGAGTGCAGCCCAGGTACTGGCTGGATGAGCAGACAGTCTTTGCGGCGCATATCGTTGAAAGAACAGTTTCATCGAAGCCCTTTCTTATGCTTCTGGTCACAAATTCCGGGAAGAGGATGGCTGTCTCAGTTGAGGAGAAGAACTTCTCCACCTTATCGCAGTCAGGGCCTTTTATCCTGATATTGAAGCGCTTGAGCTGTCTCTCGAAAGCGTCCAACTTTTCGAGAGGAGTACCTGCATATGCAGAAGTAGGGTCAAGCTCCTCGAGGGCAGCGGTGAATGACTTGCCGCTGAGGTTATAAAGGCCTTTTTCAAGTCTGATATCGTTATACATAGTTTACCTCCTGATAATATTTGCTAAAAATGTCGGTCAAGCCGAGGCAAGCAATGCAGGTCGTTCGACCGAAAACGCTTCGCTGTCCGGTCTGCTTTTCAGGAGAGGCTCTGCCTCTCCTCGCACACCTCTCCGCCAGAGGATTAACAACCCTCTGGACTCCCATTTCTTGCCGCCTTCGGCGTTTATATTATTATTGGTTTAAATCCTGATAGCTTTCAAGCCTGAGCTCGATCTCTCTGGCCTGAGCATTTTTCAGACGTGATTCCGCAAGTACGGATTCATCCTGGAGATTGATGTTGCTCCACTCCACATGGCATACCGCATCCCAGCCCGAAGCTGCAAGAAATGCATTGCCGATATCACATATCACCGGCGTGAGCAGTCTCCTGTAGTATTCCAGCTCGGATGTGAGGATATCTGCCTGCTGTGATGACATCCTCTCGGTGCTGCTCCAGCTCAGTCCCAGAAGAAAGGGCGGTATGGACAGCTTCGCCACTATCTGTTCAAGAAGCTGCCGCACCGGCACATTGGTATCAAAGAACTGATTGTCTGCACCGATGACCTTGATATCCACATCCCCTACTGCCACAAAGTCCTTGACCTGGCCACAGCGTGCGGAGTTCATGCCGTCCGCCCACTGCTCCGCTATGAGCTGAGCTCTTTCACGTGAATACATAACATCCCCCGAACCCGCCGGCGGCTTATAGGTAACGGCATAACGCACATTTCCGGCACGGTCAAAGTTCTGGCCTATACACTCATATATCCTCATAAGGATACTGCTGAGAGCAGGCAGCCCACGGAGCACTGAATGGCCTCCTGTAAGGGAAGCGTAGAGTATGCGCTCCGGATACGGCACAGCCTTCTCAGAGCCGTTATTCTGCCTGAGCATATACCTTCTCGTGAACGGAGAAGCTCCGGCAGCTATCCTCAGCCGGGACACATTCCCATTCCAGAGCCCGGAGATACGCCCCTCCGAGCTGTCAGCAACGATCTCGCCAACAGCACTGCCGTAGGTGATGAGGCTGTCGAGGAAATTGTCGGCAAAGCAGCTTACCGATCTGCCCGTTAGTCCCACAGGCACATTCTCAAGGAAATCATCAAGTGCCTGCTGATGATCCTCATCCGAGCATATCACCCGGAAGCCGCCGGTAAGACGTATTATCTTCATAATTGCTGCGTCGATGATAGGCACAGCATATCTGAGCCGGTCATAGAGCTCCTTTTCAAAGGGCTCCAGCGAGACCGGAAGCGTACTGCCGATATCCGGACTTCGCCCTGAAGCGACGATACCGGCAGGTTCGGGTATCTTTTTCTTTTTGAATAATCTCATAATACCTCCTTATATTTGATCTTAACAAGGGAGACTTTTGGCGGGTCAGCCCTCCTGTCTCCCATTTCTTGCCACAGATAAAGCGAACATATCGCAGCCGCTGCTGCGGCCGAAGGTATCGGTGACAAAATATCGCATATCGTCCATGGCGTGATCGTTCTCCTTTACAGGAGCGTCAGCCCCGGACTTCTCGCTCCAGCGGTAAAGCCGGAACTCACGGATGATATCCCTGCATGAGCTGTTGAACCGGAGCCTGTTCTGGCGGAGAACAGTGCTGACCTGCCTTATCCCGGTTATAACGTCATTGTCAGCCTTTACCACTCTGAATCTGCCGTGTCTGCGGATACACTCGATAAAGCTTGCAGCAGAAGGATCAACGATGATACGGTCGATATTTCTCCCGCCTGCCAGCTCCTCCAGAGCGGCATAATGTTCCTCATCTGTCCTGGAGACACCCTCTCTTTTTGAGGAGTAATAGTACTCCTTTATGCGGTACCAGACGCCGCTGCTTAGTCCCCAGAGGCCGAAGGAGGAAGGATTGACTGTGCCGTAATCGCAGGATATGACAAAGCGCTCGCACTCCACATCTCCGCTGTAAACGTGCTCCTTTTCACTGAACATGGGATACACCGCTCCCTCGGAGGCAGTCCATTTGCCCAGGACGAACCTGTCATAGAAAGTACCGGAATACAGCCTTTTATACCTCTCCTTCATAGTCCTTGAAAGTGAAGGATTGTCATCCATAGTGAAATGGAGCACAAAGGCGTTTTTCTCGCCGGCCTTTTTTATCCACTCGGTGTAGAACCAATGAGAAGGATTATCCGGATTGCAGTTGAACCACATTTTCGAGCCGCTGACAGAGCATCTGGCAAGAGCCTGCTCCACGAAGGAACGTGGCATAAGCGCCGCCTCATCGAAGAACACTCCCGAGAGCGTCATGCCCTGTATCAGAGCAGCGGAGCCTTCGTCCTTGCCGCCGAAAAGGTAAAAGCGGTTAGTTCTGCCGAGGAAGGTGATATCCACATAATTCCGGCTGACCTTTTCGCTGCATACGAAGCCGTACCCCTTTAGGAATGGCAGCAGCGGCGTGACAACGTTCCTTCGAAGAGAAGTTATAGTCTTGCCGCACAAAGCAAAGGCAGAGCCGCTGAACGAGAGCGCTGCCCAGAAAACGAATCCCAGCGACATTGAAAGCGTCTTGCCGCTTCTCACAGCACCATCGCAGATTATAGCGTCATAGCTGCGGTACGCCGGATCGTTCCACCAGTTCATAGTAAGGCGCTGTTTCTTTGAAAGCTTTTTAATCCTCAGACAGCTCACCCTCCTCCGGCTGCGGAGCAAGTGCAGATATAAGGTCAGCCGCCTTGTCCCTGTCCGCAAAAGCATTCTCCAGCTCAAACAGCTTTTCAAGAGCTTTGAGCCTGTCGAAGAGCTTGACCTCCACGCCGCCGCCCTTCACTCTTTTTATCTCGGAGACATTGAAGAGATCCAGTCCGCTTATGATCTCCGGCGGTGGAAGCTCGTCTGCGAAGACCAGGTATACAGCGTCCGAGCAGCTTCCGAAAGCCAGCCGTTCAAGGCCAGCCGTCACATTGTCCGTATCACTGAGTACACTTCTCAGCTTAGCGATCTTTTTCCGGCAGGCAGCAGAGCTTAGACATTCAACAGCCTCAGCAAGAGCGTTTTTCCTGTCAAATCCGGCTTTTGCGGCAGCCTCGGCTGCATTTCCCAGCACTGCATAATAGCAGCAGAAGGCATTTCTCATAGCAGCGAGTTGGTTTTTATCCTGCAAATGTCAAGACCTCCTTTCAGTTTCGAACGGAACCGACCTCCGTTCATAAGGGCGGCGGATAAGCTGACAAAACAATGTGAAGGCATTGTATAACAAAAAATCTCTCCAAGGATTTGGAGAGATGAACAAAATCATATGCAATTTCTATGTATAAGCAACAAAAAAGCAGACGGCAAATGCCGCCTGCGGAGTTATTCTTCTCAGATAAAAAAGCCTGCTGCAAAGGCAGCTGCCGCAGCTGCCAGTGCAACCACTATCAGCGGCAATCCGAAATACGCCAGCACGACTGCTGCCGCAGTACCTGCAACAGCCGTAACAAGACTTCCGGTGCTATAGAATATCGCCGGGATAGTCATTGCGCTGAGCACAGCATATGGGATATAGTAGAGAAAGCTGCGGAAGAACCGAGACTTTATCTTTTTTCTGAAAAAGGCAAATGGTATCATCCTTATGAGATACGTTACAAGAGCCATTACTATTATATATACTGCAACGCTCATGTCTCCGCCTCCTCTTCATCCTTTACAGGGAAAAGCAGAGCGCCGATGACTGAAGCGATAACAGCGCTGAGGATAACGGCAAATCCGCCGCTTACGGCTGTTATCACGTATCTGAAAAGTATACTTACAGCCGCTGCCGCAAGCACTACTATAAGCACGCTTTTCTGTTTCCTTGAAGGCGGGATTATTATTGCCAGGAACATACCATAGAGTACAATGCCCAGGGCGCTGCTCAGGGCAGCCGGAAGCAGCTGACCGGCAACTGCACCGAGAGCGGTGCCGCTTACCCAGCCTGCGAAGGCCGCCAGTATCATGCCGTACATATAGGAAGGCTTGATAGGCTCAGCCTGAGCGGAGCAGACAGCGAATATCTCATCGGTTATGCCAAATGAAGCCGTGAATCTGTGGGGAACAGTAAAGCTTTTGTCCAGCTTCTGAGAAAGGGACAAAGCCATAAGTGAATATCTTACATTGATAGTGAGCTGTACCAGTATCATCTCGATAAGCGCACCGGAAGCGGCGATTATATCCACTCCAGCCGCCTGACCGGCCGATGTAAGGTTAGAGGCAGATATTATAGTTGCCGCAAGAGGAGTAAGCCCTGCCCTTACAGCCATTATGCCGAAGCCGAAAGATACTGAAAGGTAGCCGAGTGCAATGGGGATACCGTGGCTCATGCCACGGAGAAAGTGTCGGCTCATTTATTTCGCCGTCCTGAAATTGCTGCTGAACTCAACGAAATCATCTACAGTGGAAGTATAGATAACACCAAAGTAATAGTCATCCACCCTCTTGCAGGCATAGGTCTGAGTGATATTATTGTTCATTACGGTCTGGGTATTTACTGTGAAATACTTATACTCATCGCTGCCTATATTCAAGCTTTTTATATCAGTAAATCCGCTGTATTGAGCATCCTGTGAGGAGTTAAGGTTCATCTTGAGTATTTCAAGGAAGCTTTCTGCTGTAAGATCATCCGGATCAGCTCCCTCTTTTCTGACGTTCTCGAACATGAAGATGATATTCTTCTGGCCGTCATTCTTCAAAGCGTGGGAGTCATAGATAACGGTCTGGTTTGCGATAAGCTTTTCCAGTTCCTCCTTTGTATCTGAGTAATTGCTTGCAAGGCCCATCATCTGGAGTATCTCCTCATCAGTGGCAAATGTCCAGCTATCATCTGCATCGAATCTGAAATTGCCATAATCCGAGATATAGGAATGGCCTTCAACTCTTCCTCTTACGAAGGAAATATCTTCATTGCCGCCGGAAGCCGCTGTAGTCGGCTCATCGGTCTTTTCCTCAGTCGTAGGCTCATCAGTTACTTCCTCTGTATCCTCTTCTGTGGTCTCTTCGGTCTCATCCTCATCATCGTTCAGCTCATAGCCCTGAGTTGTATCAGATGAGTTCTTTTTGCTCTTCTTTGAGCTGCTGTCATCGCCATCTGTATCTCCGCAGGCTGCAAGCGATGTAAGTGCGAGAAGAAGTGCTGTCATCAATGCTATTTTTTTCATAGTGATCCTCCTTCGATCAGTTCAGTGAAGAGAACCAGCTCCTGTATGTATCAAAGGGAGCGTCCTCATCTCTTATCGGGCCTGTATAGTTTATGACAAGCATATAATTTCCTATCTTGCGGACAAATATCTGCATATCCATTTTAAGGTTGTAATCAGGCATATTGTAGGTCTGGCAGCGTGTATAGAATTCCTGGCCGCCCAGTTCTGTCTTGCTGACCTCGCCCATATCAATGTCCATGCCTATTCCTGCAACAGACTTCTTGGAGATCTCAAGATACTCCTCAACGGTATAATCCTCCGGATTCGGGACCGTCTTTGCAAGATCCTCATAGGCTATTGAGATATTTGCTCCGTTTAAAGTGTTCAGGATAGCCGCATCATTTATTGTCACGCTGTTTATAGCATCCATAGCGCTTTCCATATTTGTAAGGCTTGCGCCTCTGTCAATAAGCTCATCCAGCTCATCGCCGTTCACTATCTCAAAGCCTGTCGGTACAGTGATCTTCAGGCCATTGAACTCGCTGGTATAAACGTTGCCGGAGACCTCTCCCAGCTTCAGATCAGAAGCTTCCGCAGTATCATTGCTCTTCTCAGGAGCCTCAGTTTCCGGTTCAGCCGTTGTATCCTCTTCCTCGTCCTCGGAATCGTCATTCTCAATGGCAATGCTTTTATCCTTTGAGGTTATGGGCTGTATCTCCTCTTCTTCAGCGATCTTGCTGCTTTCGGATTTTTTGCTGCTTTCTGTCCCGCCGCAGGAGCTGAGCGGACATATACCCAGCACGACCGCAAGGACAGCCGCAGCTTTTTTCATATTATTCATCATTTTTCCTCCGCTGTTATATCAGTTATAAAAGTTAAAGAAATTATATCACAATAATCATTATTAGTCAAGCTCGCAGACCGACACCACGAATCTGCCGCCTTCAAGTATGTACTGACGGAAGGAGCAGTCCGGCTGAGAGCAGATTATCTCTCCGTCCGCAAACGAGAACTCCGCCTCATTCATCGGGAAGGAAATGCCGGTGCCTATGGCCTTGACATAGGCCTCCTTCAGCGTCCACAGGCGGAAGAACAGCAGGTTCTTTTCCTCCTCCGGAGCAGCCTCGAACAACTGCTTTTCCTTCTCGGAGAATACCCTTCTTATCACGTTCTGCCTGAAAGGTCTTACCCCCTCGCAGTCTATCCCACATTCCCTGCCGGATACTATACAGGCAGTAACGCCGTCAGCATGAGACAGGTTGAAGTGTACATCCGGCCTGTCCGCCAGGCTTGGCTTTCCCATTTTCCCCCGGGATACAGGCGTATCATCGTTATAATCTATTCCATATGGCCGCAGGCACTCTCTCAGCATAGCATGAGCATGGGAGTGCTGTGCCTTGCGTTCTATATTCATTAGCGATATCATCAGCATATCATCACCCGGATAAATTATATCATGTAAAAGCGGTATTGGCAATAGGAACGGCTGTTTCTGCGCCGGTGATTGTTAGTTTTCCACAATTAACACAGAAAAAATTCTTCCTCTTTTTTCTGCAAAACACTTGAAATGTCGGAAAAACTATGTTATAATACTATAGTTAATGAAAATAAATAGGCAATTCGCCGCAGAGAATAATACGGAGGTAGTAAAACAATGAGCACTTTAGAGATTGTAGGAGGAATAGTTCTCCTTATCGTAGCAGTATTGGTAATAATCCTTTGCCTTTCACAGGAGCAGAAATCACAGGATAGTATGTCAGCAGCACTTACCGGTGCAAGCACTGATTCATTCTACGGAAAGAACGAAGGCAGAACAAAGGAAGCCATCCTCAACAAGATCACAAGAACACTTGGCATCCTGATGTTCATTATAGTACTTGCGATAAACATAATCCCTATCGTTACCAAGTAAGAAAGCTGCCCTGTGACAATAGTCATGGGGCTTTTTTATACCCGAAGGAGGAAACATGGCAAAAAAGAAAGCCGTAACAAAAAGATCCGGCGGAGTAACCGCCGAAAGCTATAAAAAGAAGATAGTGACATTTCTGAACACCTATGACAAGAAGCTCATGCCTCTGAGCGAGCTGGAGTCAAAGTGCAGGACAAAAAAACAGGGTCGTGAGAATTTCATCACTGCCTTCGATCAGCTCCGCACCGAGGGTGTGATAATGATGAAGAAGGCAATGAAGGTAGGGCTCTGCTCAAGACTGAAGGTACAGCCCGGCACAGTCTCAAGACTCAGCCGCACCTTCGGCTTTGTAATGACTGACAGCGGAACAGAGTATTTCGTCCCCGGAAAATGTATGCTGGGAGCAATGCCCGGCGACAGGGTGCTGGTAGGCGATATCCCCTCCCGCTCCGGAGAGCCCGAGGGCGAGGTGCTGGATATAATCAGCCTCGGAAGCTCCCAGCTCACCGGCAGGATCGAGTTCGTTGACGGAACGCCCTATCTTGTTCCGGATACCGCCTCAAAGAACCATATCACCATAGTTACAGGTGAGAGCATCAGATTCAATGACGGCGACAAGGCGCTTGCGGAGATAGTATACCGTGGCCGCCGCCATGCCGAGCATAAAGTGAAGATAGTATCCGTTTTCGGAAGCTCTGAGCAGGCC
This sequence comes from Ruminococcus sp., assembly GCA_012718885.1. Taxonomy (GTDB): domain Bacteria; phylum Bacillota; class Clostridia; order Oscillospirales; family Ruminococcaceae; genus Ruminococcus. Next base: position 12,107 of record JAAYBK010000298.1, read on the forward strand.
TCTTCCTGTGCTGCCTCGATACTTGCCCTCCACGGAGCTGAGACAGAATTCCCGGATGAAGTTATCCGCGAGGCAAAAAAGATCGAAGAGGGCGGCGTTCAGGAGTATTCCTTCAACAACCGTGAAGACCTGAGAGATATGGATATATTCACGATAGACGGCGCAGAATCCAAGGATCTTGACGATGCAGTTTCCGTTGAGAAGACTGCAAAGGGCTGGCTCTTAGGAGTACACATCGCAGATGTCTCCCACTATGTCAAGGGCAACAGCGCTCTCGACAAAGAAGCCATGAAGCGAGGAACCAGTATATACTACGCCGACAAGGTCATACCCATGCTTCCAAAGGAGCTCTCTAACGGAATATGCTCACTTAACCCGAACGAGGACAGGCTCACGCTCTCCGCATTTATGGAGCTTGACAGGGACGGCGGTATTATTACATACCGTTTCTGCAAGAGCGTCATCCGTTCAAGGGTAAAAGGAGTATACAGCGAGATAAATTCCATCCTCAGCGGCAGTGCATCTGCGGAAATAAAGGGAAAATATGCCTGTGTCGCTGATAAGATAGCCGTTATGGACGAGCTGGCAGATGTCCTCATCGCCAAGCGTAAGCACAGAAACGCTCCCGACCTTGACACCACCGAGAGCAAGCTGATAATCGACGAGAACGGCATTTGCTGCGATGTAGTACCGAGAGAGCGTGGAAAATCCGAGCGTATCATCGAGGAGTTCATGCTCACAGCCAATGAGGCCGCAGCTAAATTTGCAAGGGACAAGAAGGTCCCGTTCGTATACCGTATCCATGAAGCTCCTCCGGAGGCAAAGGTGGAAGCACTTCATGAGCTCCTGCCTAAATTTGGTCTGGAATGTCCCCGTTTCACCGAATTCAAGCCTTATCACGCTTCAAAGATACTGGAGAGCGCAAAGGGCACTGACAAATATGAGGCAGTCAACCTCATGGTGCTCAGGTCAATGGCAAAGGCAAAATACTCTCACGAGCCCCTTGGTCATTTCGGACTGGTGCTGGAGGACTATGCCCATTTCACCTCCCCTATACGCCGCTACCCCGATCTTGCGATACACCGCATAATCACCGATATACTGGCAGGCTACGATACACAATGGCTTGAAAAGAGATACTCCGGCTTTGCAGTGAACTCCGCCGAACGCTCATCAGCAGCAGAGATAAAGGCTGTAACTATAGAGCGTGAGTGCGAGGACTGCTACAAGGCAGAGTACATGAAATCCCATATCGGAGAAAGCTTTGAAGCAAGAATATCCGGTGTCACCGAGTTCGGCTTCTATGCCGAGCTGCCAAATACAGTGGAGGGGCTTATCCACATACGCACCCTTCCCGAGGGAGAATATGAGTATTCCGAGCCGGTCTCTCTCACGGAAAAGCGCACCGGCGTGACCTACTCACTCGGACAGACCGTCCGTATAATTTGTGCCGCCGTAAACGTCAGCGACGGTATGATAGATTTTGTACTCGATATTCCAGAACAGGAGAAATGATATGAAAAAGATATTAGCCGCTACAGCCGCAGTAATGCTCTGCCTTTCAGTCGGCTGCGGAAAGAAAACATCAAAAGCCTCTGAAAAAGATGCCGGAGAAACCACCTCCGCATCGGCTGAGATAACAACAGAAGCTCTGACAGGTGAGCCGGATCCCTTATTTGTAACAACTACTGCCGTACAGACTACGGCATCAGGCTCCGTAAAGACTACCACAACCACTGCCTCCACCGGAAGCTCCGCAAAGCCGGTGCAGCCAGATCCTCTCGGCGGAGGAGTATTCAAGCTGAATGAGGACGGCGCTGTGGTATTCAGCGAGGACTCATCTTCACAGGAGGACACTGTCCTCATATCCGCCGCACAGACTCTTTTTGAGTCTGCCTGCCGCACTGAATGGAAATACACCGTTGGCTGCCCCTATGAGCTTGATCCGGCCGATTATGTGGAGAACGAATTCGGCTGGCAGTACCACCGCATAAAAAATGACAGCATCAAGTCGATGGACGACCTTCGTGCTGACTATAATAAGGTATTCAGCGGCCGCTATCCCGACCAGCTCTCCGACATCTATGTCGAGGAGAACGGCAGCGTCTACGCTATGGAAGCCGCAAGAGGCCGTGACCTTTACTACACAGATTCAAGGATAACCGGCATAAAATCAAAAAGTGACGACGAGATCGTCTTCACCGTTGAAAACAACTATACCGGCACTGACTTTGAACCTGATAAGCCCGTGACACAGACCGAAGAGTTTTCCGTCATCATCGACAACAACGGCACCTGGAAGGTCGGCCAGTTCCGCCTGCCGTACTGATACAGGAATATCAAAAAAAAGGGAGACTTGCGTCTCCCTTAATTTTATTTCATATAATCAACGATAACATCATACAGCTCATCCAGTGAATAATTTTCCTCTTCCGTTTTCATTATTCTGCTGTCGACATAGAGATCAGGCTCTCCGTCACCGCTCTTCTCAAGTATGGAATTGGCAGGATAAGTACCGATATTGCTCTTGTAATACACGGCAACATAGCCTGCACTGCCATCGGATACTACGCAGAAATAGTCTGTTTCATCGATATCTTCAAAATACTTTTTAATCTGTGAATCAAGCTTATCGATATCAATATCTAACGGAACATCCTTGTTTTTGGATCTATCTGAGCTGATGATATAAGTTCCGTAAATATCTATATCATTCATATCAAAATCGATCAGCGCAGAATTTATCGCTTTGGAAAGACTGCTTGCAGTGGCATTAGCTGATTGCTTTTTGGATTTCTTGATATATTTTCTCATAGACTGCTGGAACAGCCAGCCCTCGTCCTCAACATAGAATGCATAGAAGCAGTCCTCGTCATCTTCGCCATCCTGAGTATATTTTACGGTAACATCATAGGCTTTTGTCACGTTATAATTTGAATGATCGGCATCACCATCCTGAAGCTCTCCAATTTTTTCTAGGATCTCAGCCTTTTCTTTCTCATCAAGATCATCCATGGTCTTTTCTTTGCTGAGGCCATGTTCTCTGTATACATTCATCACATCATCCATGGTGGTGAGCATAGTTTCAAATTCTTTTATAGCATCTTCTTCTAATTCTTCCTCTTCGATTATTTCGGTGATCTCCTTCTTCTTTGTGTCACCGGAGGTCTGCTCGATAAAATCCTCTCCGTAGCCCAGCTCTATCATAAAATCATAGAGTTCATCCGGATACATATACTTTGCCACTTTTTCAAGATCTTCATCATTTGATGCCTCAAACATATCCCTGAGGGCGTCCTCATAGCTGTCCGGATTGGATGATGCGCTCTTGGATGAGCTGCTGTCATCCTTTCCGCAGCCTGTCATAAGTGTACAAGCCGAAGCAAAAGCGGCCAGTGCTGCAATAATTTTTTTCATAAATGATCCTCCTATACCCTTCTTGATTCAATAAAAAAATCGTATAACTATTATATCACTGTTTTTTTACTGTGTCAATAAAGCATACAAAACAAAGCCCTTCCGTAATGGAAGGGCTTTTCAGATCAAGCATTCATACCGAGCTCGATAGCCTTGAAGTTATTGGGGATAAGTGCAGCCTTCTTAGGAGGAACTACCTTCTCGATAGCCTTCTGCATAGTCTCAAGAGAGCAGATACCGGTCTCCTTGAGGAGCTTTCCGAGGAGAATGATATTTGAACCGCCCTTGAGGTTGTTATCGTCAGCCATCTGCTGTGAAGGGATACCGAAGAGCTCGATATCAGTTCTGTCGCACTCAGGCTCGATCATAGTGCTGTCGAAGAACACCTTTCCGCCGGGACGTACACTCTTTACGAACTTATCGAATGAAGGCTGGTTCATAGCGATAAGGAGGTGAGGAGTGAGCACGAGTGGTGAACCTATCGGGTCATCAGAAATAGTAACGGAGCAGTTGCAGGTACCGCCACGCATCTCAGGGCCGTATGAAGGGAGCCATGAGAGCTCCTTATTGTCCATAAGTCCGCAGTAAGCGAGGATCTTTCCGGCAAAGAGGATACCCTGTCCGCCGAAACCGGCAAGAAGAATCTCAGTAGTCATTACTCATTACCTCCCTGAACATTATCGAAAACGCTCTCAGTAACATCCTTGTATACGCCGAGAGGATAGTAAGGGATCATTTCGTCCTGAAGTCTCTTGATAGCGTCAAGAGGAGCAAGTCCCCAGTTTGTAGGACAAGTGGAGAGCACCTCAACGATAGAGAAGCCTCTGCCAGCCTTCTGGTTCTCGAAAGCCTTTCTTATAGCCTTCTTAGCCTCACGGATATGAGGAACGCTGTCAACGGCAACACGCTGAGCGAAAGCTGTACCTGTGAGTGTAGAGAGCATCTCACAAACTCTTACAGGGAAGCCTGCAAGCTTAGGATCACGTCCGAAAGGAGTGGTCTGAGTTACCTGGTTAGGCAGTGTGGTAGGAGCCATCTGGCCGCCTGTCATACCGTAGATAGTATTATTTATAAAGATAACGACGATATTCTCGCCTCTTGTAGCAACGTGAACTGTCTCAGCAGTACCGATAGCAGCAAGGTCGCCGTCGCCCTGGTATGTAAATACGAACTTATCAGGGTTTGTACGCTTAACGCCTGTAGCAACAGCCGGAGCACGGCCGTGAGCAGCCTCGATCATATCGCAGTTGAAGTAATCGTAAGCCATTACGGAGCATCCAACAGGACATACACCGATAGTATCGCCCTCGATGCCCATTTCATCTATCACCTCACAGAGAATTCTGTGAACGATACCGTGAGTACATCCCGGGCAGTAATGTGTAGGGATGTCCACCAGGGACTTTGGTCTTTCAAAAACAACAGCCATTACAGGTTACCTCCGATCTTCTTTATCTCATCCAGCACCTCAGCAGGTGTGGGGATAACGCCGCCTGTTCTTCCGAAGAAGTGAACGGGCTTTGAGCAGTTGATAGCGAGCTTGATATCGTCTATCATCTGACCCATTGACATCTCAACGCTGAGGAGAGCCTTAGCGTTCTTAGCAGCCTCGTTGATCTCCTTTACAGGGAAAGGCCAGAGTGTCTTCGGACGGAAGAGACCAGCCTTTATGCCCTGAGCTCTTGCGTCGTTTACAGCAGACTTTACAACTCTTGCTGTAGCGCCGAAAGCACATACCAGAACATCGCAGTCCTCTGTGAGGTAGAGCTCAGCCTCAGTCTCAGTCTCCTTGATGATGTCGTACTTCTTGAAGCGGTCTACGATAGACTTTTCAAGAGCGTCAGGCTGGAGGTAGAGTGAGTTGATGATGTGGTGCTCTCTTGCATTCTTATGGCCGTTTGCAGCCCAGCCGCTCTTATCGTAAGCGTCAGGGTTGATCTCAGGGAAAGTAACAGGCTCCATCATCTGACCGAGAAGTCCGTCTGCAAGGATCATTGCAGGCATACGGTACTTGTCAGCACGGTCGAAAGCCTTTACAACATAGTCAACCATTTCCTGTACGGAAGCAGGAGCGTATACGAGGAGCTGGAAGTCACCGTGGCCGAGAGCCTTGGTAGCCTGCCAGTAGTCAGCCTGTGAAGGCTGGATGCCGCCGAGACCGGGGCCGCCTCTTTCAACGTTGATGATAACAGCGGGGAGGTCTGAACCGGCGATATATGAAACGCCTTCGCTCTTCAGGGAAACTCCGGGAGAGGATGAAGATGTCATAGCTCTGACGCCTGTGGAAGCAGCGCCGAGTACCATATTTATAGCAGCGATCTCAGACTCAGCCTGAAGGAATACACCGCCTGCCTTATTCATACGCTTTGCCATATAAGCGGCAAGCTCTGTCTGTGGAGTGATGGGGTAGCCGAAGAAGCACTTACAGCCTGCTCTGATAGCAGCCTCCGCCAGAGCTTCGTTACCCTTCATAAGATTTCTTTCCAAAGCTAAACAGCTCCTTTCAAGTAACGATAATTATTTTTCAACGGTAATAGCGCAGTCCGGGCACATCATAGCGCACATTGCACACCCTATACAAGCGGACTGGTCTGTACATTCAGCGTAGAAATATCCCTTTTTGTTACGCTTCTCCTTCTGGAGAGCAACGATCTGCTTGGGACAGGCAGCGGTGCAGAGTCCGCAGCCCTTACAGCGCTCTGTAATGACTGTCATCTTTGCCATACACTTTTCGCTCCTTTCAACATAATTGATATATGAATTCATAATACATAATGCGGGATCATAGGCGCATCCCAGGGTCACACATTACGTATCACGCATTGCACTGATATTTCCCGGGATCACTTCTCCCAGGGCTTCTTGACGAATACCTCGGCAGCAAGAGCATCGGGCTTGTCTGTAAGCTCGGCGCATCCTCCGGGATATACGGTATACTTCACAGGGAGGCCTGTCCTCTTTGAGGTCTCCTCGGCAAAGCTTCGGGACTCCTCGATGATCTCGGCGGTAGTCTCATCACCCAGATTCGTATTGTTTACGATAGCGGTATGCTTCATATGTGAAGCGGCCTCGATCTCATACATAAGGGTTATGACCTCATCCGGAGTATGTGTAAGGTAGCGGCGCTGGTTGATAACGTAGAGCATTTCCAACTGATCGCCGTATTTCTCCAGTGATTCCGCATATCTTCCAAGTGCCACAGCACCGGCATCGTCTCCGCCGACATCGATGATAAGGCAGTCCTCGCTTGCGGCGAGCTGCTCCACATCGAACTGTATCGACGGTATATCGAGATTTGTATTTGCAAAATCCGGAGCAATGAGCTTTATGCCCTTTTCAGCAAAGAGCTCCCTGAAATCGGTAGTCCGGAAATAGGGATTTACGATATCCAGATCCACTACGGCAACAGAACGTCCCTCCGCAGCGGCATTTATGGCCAGATTCACAGCGAGGTTTGTTTTTCCGCTGCCATAATGGCCGGTGATAACAATAATTTTTTTCATATTACAATATTCCTTGTCGATGAAAAATTCTACAAATTCTATTATACCACATAATAAAATGTAATGCAAGACATTTTTCTGACAAAGAAGCGGCCTTTACTTATCATTTAGCAGTTATCAGAAAGCAGGAAGTGGTAAGAGTGCAAAGAATGCGCCCATAAGATCGGGTAATTACAACA
>JAAYBK010000299.1 GCA_012718885.1 Ruminococcus sp.
CGGTGAACCTGAGGGTACAGAAAAGGGCAACGAACATCTTGATGATTGATATAACAAACAAGAAAAGGCTTCGCTTTTTGCGAAGCCTCACCTTGTCCGCAAAGTCCCTTTGACGAAATCGTCAGAGGGGACATTTTGAAGAATAATCAGGCAAAACGAAATTTTGGAAAAGAAAACGAATAAAAACGGTATAAAACAGAGGCTGACGGGAAAGCTTTCCGGCAGCCTTTTTACCTATATAGATTGAAAAAACCATTTGTTTATGGTATAATTAGGGATAAAGATAATGTGTGAGGATACCCGCATAATTCAGGATCAATGGAGGGGATCTTATGAATGAAGTAATTAACATGATACAGAAGACATATGGCGATCTATGTCAATTGTGTCCGCCTCTTGATGAAGAACAGTATCCTATTGCTGAAAAAAAGCTTCCGGCGGAGTTGTTTGACGTATTGAAGATCAGCAACGGCGTTATTGAATTGATGTCACTTCCAAATGTAGATGATGGTAAACCTTTTGAAATCGGCTTCATCATAGACAACTTTGAGGGTATATGTTCAGGTTCGAAAGAATTCAATGAGTTATATGGACTGGAAGGTCTTGCTTTTGCAGGAAATGGAGCAGGCGGTCATTACGTCATGAATCCTGACGGAAAAATCTATCTATATGAGTGCGTGGGTGAAGATGGGGAATGCTATGCAGACAATATCCTGGAGTATATTTCCAAGACCGGAGAGTATATTTCCAAATTGAAACCCTGATCTATCTTACAAAAGAAAGAATCATGACAAAAGGAGTGCCACGATGAATTAAATAATAGCTGCCTGCTGAAAAGATACCGGAGCTTATGAACGATGCTGCAAAGGCTTGCTTTGACTCCATTTTTGAAGTGGAGTAAGAAAAGAGGACACTTATGAAAGACTATACAGAGTTATTCTCAAAAGCTGCTGAACGCAAGGAGCATTATGATTTTAATAATGTCAGGAAGAGCATAGATTCTCACAAGATCTATCACTGCGGCGACTGGGACGAATGGGCTGATGATATGTGGTATATGCTCACGCCGTCATATGCATCAGGTGTCGGTTTTGCCTGTTACGGCTATATATGTGCCGAATATCCTGCTGCCCTGCTTACATAAAGCTGTCCGCAGGGGTTATCAGATATTCTCAGTGAGCTTGGCATACTGAGTGCAGTGCTTGATGAATCTATGAGCTGTGATGAAAAAATATTGCAGCAGTATGTTCACGGGAGGATGGTCTTTGATGAACATTTCCTTGACAGCGGCGATTATGACTATGATGATGAACGCTTTGAAAAGGTTCTGAAACTCCTTGAGACAGGCTATAAAGACTATGTGGATTCAAGCTGTTTTACGATGAAAGAGATCAGATAGAAGATGTGTATTCAATGTATAAAGAAGAACTTGCTGACAAGCTGGCAGCTGATCCAGGCTTTTACTTCGGCAAGATCTCAAAGTCTTATATCATAGAGCTGTTTGTAAAGGGTATCAAGTAATAACAGTACGGGGAAAGTCCTGAATACAGCAGACTGTTATGCGGATACCTGTTTTGTCTCGGTAATACTTGCATAACAAAACCGTCCTGAAGAATATGTATCTTCTTCAGGACGGTTTAACTCATGAACACATTGGATCTTTAATAATTAAAGCAGTCAGCGATCAGCTGATCGTTACAGTATACTTACCGTTTTTTAATTCGCCGACTGATATTGTCAGTCCGGTATCAACAGTCTGTCCGCCGTTCTGATCGTACCAGTGGAATCCGGAGATATTACCGTTTACGATATCTCCTGTGCGGTAAAGATTATCAACGTTTCTATCGTCGATAATGCGGATAAGACGTCTTCCGGTATCTTTATTTGTAAATTCGCTGCCGCTGGCATAGCGGAAATAGTTGTTCCAGCCATATTCGGTCGTGGCATCGATATGGTAAATACGTATTCCCTCGCCGGCATTGATCCACCATGCAGTCTTTGTTCCGACAGCACTGTTATTGCGGTCCTTGGTCACGTACTCGATAATGAAGAACTCAGAGAAGTAATCCTCTGCAAGCTTTCCTTTAGGTATGATGATACAGTTTCCGCTGTCAGTCTGGGCATTGCTGAGAGTGAATGTCTGCTCGCCCTTTGAAGCGTCATATACCTGAACCTGATCCTTGTGATACCAGCCTTCAATGAGCTTTGAAAATGCGCCGAAGTCTGATCCGGCATCGGTATCCATAAGCTCTGCACCGCCTGTACCGTGCATACCTTCACTGTCGTTTGTAGTAAAGAGGTAGTAATCCGGAAGGCCTGTACAATGTCCGAGTTCATGGCAATAGGTGCTGACGTAATTGATATAGTCAGTTTTGGAGCCAACCTGAGCATTGCCTGTGATTATGTGTCCAACTGATACGCCGTC
>JAAYBK010000300.1 GCA_012718885.1 Ruminococcus sp.
ATGTGTGTCATACTCGACCAGTTCACCCTTGTCAATAACCATTATCTTCTGAGCGTCCTTTAACGTTGAAAGTCTGTGTGCGATTATTAGAACTGTACGTCCCTTGCATATTTCTTTCAGATTATTCTGGATAATGCTTTCTGATTCATAGTCGAGAGCGGAAGTTGCTTCGTCGAATATAAGTATCTTAGGATCAGCAAGAATGGCTCTTGCTATTGCGATACGCTGTTTCTGACCGCCTGAAAGTCCCATTCCTTTTTCACCGATTATGGTATTGTAGCCATTAGGAAGCTCAAGTATAAAGTCATTAGCACCTGCAATAGTTGCACATTTTATTATCTGATCCATAGTTGCAGTCGGGCAGTGAATAGATATATTTTCAGCCACTGTGCCGTTGAACATAAAGTTCTCCTGTAAAACGACACCTATCTGTTTTCTGAGCATTGCCGGATTAACAAGTGAAATGTCCATACCGTCAACAGTTATTTTTCCGCCTTCGGGGATATACAGACGCTGTATCAGCTTTGAAACTGTGCTTTTGCCTGAACCGCTTCGTCCTACAACTCCGACTATTGTTCCAGCTTCAACATCAAAGCTCATACCTTTGATGACTTCGCTGCCCTGTGGATCATATCTGAAATGAACGTTTTCAAAGGCTATCTTACCTTTGATAATCGGCATAGAAGTCTGATTTGTATTAAGGACTGGCTCCGGAGCGGTATTGAAAATGTCTCCGATACGCTTTACAGAGAGTGAAGCCTGCTGGTATTCCTGCCACAACTGAACAAGTCTGAGCACCGGACCGCTTACTCTTCCCGAAAGCATACGGAATGCAACAAGCTGACCAACGGTAAAGTTTCCGTCCATAACAGCCTTTGCACCAAAAAAGAGTATAAGCAGATCAAACACCTTCTGAATGAACTGGCCGACTGTTCCGGCAGTTGCTGAGACCATAGAAGTCTTATAGCTTGCCTTAACGTAATCTGCTTGCAGCTCTCCCCATTTTTTCTCGAATTTAGGCTCAAGAGCGTATGACTTTACAGTCTGAACACCAGTTATGGACTCAACTAAAAATGACTGAGTGTTAGCTCCTGTTTCAAATTTTTCATCAAGTCTCTTTTTAAAAAGCGGAGTTACTATTGCCGAAAGAATAGCATACACAGGTATCGAACATAATACTATAACTGTGAGGAATTTGTTGTAAAGGAAAAGGACTACGATATATACGATTATGAATATCAGGTCTATCATTGACGACAGCGGAGTACCTGTGAGGAAGCTTCGTATGCTGTCAAGTTCCCTAACTCTTGCCACTGTTTCACCAACTCGCCTTGACTCAAAATACTTGAGTGGTAAGGCAAAGAGGTGCTTGAACAGTTTATAGCTCAGCATAACATCTATACGGTTTGTAGTATGCGTGAATACATAATTCTTTGCCAGGCTCAAAATAAGTTCGTAGATATATACTATCGCAATACCTATTGCAAGAACGTTAAGCGTTGACATACTGCGGTGTACAAGGACTTTATCCACGACTACCTGAGTCATAACAGGAGTTAATATGCCAAGTATCTGGATAGTGAATACTGCAATCAATACCTGTATGAATTCTTTCTTGAATTTGAGTATAGTTGGAATGAACCATTTGAAGCTGAAAACTGCTTCACGGTCAAGAATACCTTTCTTGGTGATGATAATAGCAGTTCCATCCCATATCTGAGACAGTTCCTCACGGCTTTTGACCTCAGGTTGAGTTTTATCGGCAAAGAGTATCATAAACTTGTCTTCTTTTGACTTTGCCACTATGAAGAATCCACCGTTATTGTCCTTGGCAATTATCGGAGAAATCACATCTTTCAGTTTATTTATATTAAGCTGACACAATTTTGCCTTTGTTTTCAGAGCCTTAGCAGACTGTATTATCTCAACTTCACCGGTCTTTTGTTCCGGATCAAGAACTGCAAGACTTTCTGCTTGTTCCTTTGTAATAGGTATACCAAGGAACTTCATAACTATCATAAAACAGGACAGTCCGCTGTCTTGTTTTTTTGTCATTTTACGACCTCCGTTTACACAAAAATATGCAGCAGCATATAGCTGCTGCACGAAATATTTAATTACTGTACTGAAGAAACGAGAAGCTGATCTAAAGCTACTGTATCTGCAGTAATATCGGTAATATTTGCATTGTCGTATACATTGCTGTCATCAGCGAATGCAGACATATTTTCAGCAAGTATCATAGTCTGGATATCTGTCATATCGGATACTTCATCTGTATCGTCTGATACTGTGATGCTGTCAGTTACTTCTGAGATAATAGTGCTGTCATTTTCAAATATATCTGCTCCGAACTCATCGTCAGAATATATCTCATTGAGAAGCTCAGCATTTGTCTGCTCGATGTCTTCCTCTATCGAATCAGGCTGCTTTGTGAGGATGAGCTCATTTGTGTAAACGTCCACATATCCTTCTGAACCGTCGTTGAATACAAAGTTCTCAACACGATAGTCAGAGCTCCACCTTCTATCAAAGAAGTTTTGGATTCTTATGCTGTCGCTTCCATCGCCTATATTGAGAATCATGTCATAATCTTCACGGGTTACAGTTATATCCTCGGCAGTTATGCCTTCGCCGAAAACTATTCTATCAAGGCTTGAAGAAGAGCTATCTTCAGAAATAGTGTCAATTCCGTCACCGAGGTTGAATATATATGTATCGTTTCCGCTTCCACCGTAAAGAGTATCGTTGCCTTTTCCGCCTATGAGAGTATCGTTTCCATCATAACCATATATCTCGTCATCTGTCTCAGAACCAATAAGCGTTGAGTCATTATTAAATGCACTTCTGAAATCTCTGATAATTCCGCTTCCAGTTACAGTCAGAGGAGTGTTCTCATAATC
>JAAYBK010000301.1 GCA_012718885.1 Ruminococcus sp.
ACAAATGCGAAAAAGCCTGAAAGGAAGAGGAGTATCAGCACGATGAAAATGGTGATCGGGCTTTTCAGGTATATCATCATGCTCTCGTCGGAGAGGTATGAGATATGAGCCCCCTTCATGGTCAGGCCAAGGGCAAGGTTGAGTATGGGCGCACCAATGGCGGCAAGTATCAGCTTGAACAGAAATTCAAACAGCAGAAAATGAGGGAGCGCCTTTACAAAAGCTCCCATGGACTTAAAAAAATTCTTCATATAATATCTTTCCCCGTACCGCCGTATGCGGTATTCCGTACAGCCGCCGCAAAGCGGAGCTGTCTTTGTTCTATAATATATTATAACCGTATCAGAGCCGGCTGTCAATTATTTCCGGGAATAAAAATGCCTGCACTAAATGCAGGCAGCCATAGAAAAAATGAAACAATAAGGGGGATTGGGGAGGATCTTCTGATCCTTTGATTGTAGTATACCCCCATATGCTTAAAATAATCTTAATTGTACCGGTAAGGCGGATGACGCAAAACTCGTTCGCCGGCCGCATCCCTGTTTTTTTAGTCGGTCTGTCCCACGTTACCGTCATCATCCTCCGGGACAGCCCTCTTTTCTTCCGCCAGCCTGTTTTTTTCCGCACGCCTTCGTTCAAGGGTGGGAAGCAGATTTTCCTTGTAGAAATGATCGCAGATAGCTGCAAAAGGGATAGCAAGAAGTATTCCTATTACGCCGAAGATACGTCCGCCTACGATAATGGCGATGAGTATCAGCAGTCCGGGAACACCGAGAGTGCTTCCGAAGAGCTTAGGCTTTATGAGATATCCGTCACAGAGCTGGAGGATAAGTGTGAATATAAGGAAGATGAGGGCGCTCTTTGGGTCGACCATGAGAAGGATGAAGCCGCCTATGGCTGCGCCCACCAGCGGACCGAATGTAGGTGCAAGGTTGGTTATCGCCACTACAAAGGATACGAGAGCAATGTACTGCATACCGGCTATAGCCATGAATATGGCATTTATCGTTCCGACAATGAGAGCATCGATTATGGTGAATACGATATAGCGGTTGAGCACAGCATCACAGTGCTTGAGGAAGGAGATAGTGTGCTCGTACTTGGAGGGCGACATAGTTGCCTTCATAAATCTTGTGGAGCCGGTCTTTATCCTTTCCTTTCCCGCAAGAAGATAGACTGAGAGGATGAATGCGACCAGCCAGTTGAACATACCCTTTCCTGCATTTGTGAAGAAGTTTATGATATCAGTGGAATTATCGGAAATGTAGGATGTTACCTCGTTGAGTATCTTCTCAGAGGAATCAACGAAACGCCGCAGATTGACCTTCCTTGAAACGTCCGGGTCAATATTTTCAAGGAGCTTCTGCACAGAGGCAGCATAAGTGCCGATATTGTTGACGAAATTGGTTATACTCTCTATGAGCTGAGGTATCAGCGTGAGCAGCGAGAGCACAACGAAGCATATCACAGTCGCTACTGCAAGGCAGATAGACAAGATCCACTGTACTGAATGTGAAGATATCTTCCTGAAGAAAGTCTTCTGATAGAACTTCGCAAGAGGATTCATCATATATGCCATTACACAGCCGCCGATAGCTGTAGAGAAATAGCTTATTATGACCGATAGCTCGTCCAATAGGTCACCGATATTTGAAAGCAGCAGATAGCATATAACAGTTATGCAGCCTGCCATGGTGTTGGCGAACCAACGCTTTGTCATAAGATCCTGAAATTTTTTCATATTAACAGACCTTCAATATAAAATATACATTAATTATAGCATACCAGTCTCACCCTGTCAATGAT
>JAAYBK010000302.1 GCA_012718885.1 Ruminococcus sp.
AGCTTCATGTGTTTTGCAAGCTCCTTCACAACGTAAACTATATTCTGCGGCAAATTAGTTCTGTCAAGTCCCTTTATATTTTTAGGTGTGAGATACGGTGCGTCAGTCTCAGCCATTATCCTGTCTGCCGGTATGAGCTTCACTGCCTCACGCAGGGCAGCTCCCCTTCTGTCATCGCATATCCAGCCGGTAATTCCGATATAAAAGCCCATATCCAGGTATTTTTTCAGCACATCCTTTCCGCCGGTAAAGCAATGTACAACGGAGTGAGAGCAGATATCCTTATGTTTTTTGAAACGTGCGATAAAATCCTCAGATGCCTCCCTCTCATGGAGAAAGAGCGGCTTTCCCAGCTCCTCCGCAATTTTTATATGATGCTCAAAACAGCGTATCTGGTTCTCCTTTGTGGAGAACATCCTGTCATAGTCAAGTCCGCATTCTCCAACAGCAACTATACTGTCATTAGAGGAAACTATCTCCTTTATTCTTCGGAAATCCTCTGCACTTGCACTATCTGCGCTGTGGGGGTGTATACCGCAGGTGCCCCAGCAATCATGTCCGGAAACAAAACCTGCAACGCTTTCACTGCTCTTCATATCCGAACCTGTGAGTATGCAGCCAACTCCGTTTTCTGCTGCGCCGGAAAGTATCTCCTCCGGTCTCGGGAACTGCTTGCAGAACAGGTTCAGTCCTATATCGTAGTACTTTATCATTATTTATCCTCCTGTGCGGCCGCCGGCATAAATTCCGCCGGTGTGTGCCAGTCTATATTATATTTCTCTTTCAGTATCCGCTTCTTTATCTCCCAGAAGGCATAGCACCAGCTAAAATAAATACCGTCCTCTGAATCCCTCCTCGCAAGGGATGAACGCTCAAGTTCGCTCTGAGCTTCTATATCAGCCGCTTCAACAACTGCCTTATACTCAGTGGTATCCTCCACAGGATCATAGCAGCGGCTCTCATTTATCAGCGCCTCCACCTCTTCACGGGAGCATTTGTAGTCGCCGTCACCATTCCGCCGGTAGGTTCCGGAATAGGGATCAGTGCCGATATATACAGGCTTGAAACGCCTGTCAGCACGGGGCACCTTTATCATTATGACACGCCTGCCGTCTACTTTTCTCACCGATATGTCCTTCTTGCGGAGTATATTCACGCTGACCTTTTTCGGATCGTTGAGAATGTCCAGCATATCCCTTATCATCCACTCAGGATCAGGCAGGTCGACTATATGCAGCGAACGGTCAGGATATTCCTCCACGCCCAGAAGTATAACTCCGCCAAGAGTATTAGCAAAGGCCGAATATGTCTCCCAAAGACTGTCCGGCAGACCGCCTGTAGCCTTCTTCGCTTCTATCCTGTTGTTCTCACGGTACTCGCTGATATGATTTACGTCCAGCATGGATATCCCTCCCTTCCTGCTTAAATTATACTCCACTTTCAAGCAGTTGTCAACAATGTTGACATTTCCTCAGATTAATGCTATAATAGCCTTAAATTGAAGCATTTTCTGCTGCGAAAGGGAGGGTTTTCCATGGGATTCAAATTCACAAAAAGTATAAAGCTGGGCAAGCTGTTCAGGCTCAATGTCAACAAAAAAAGCAAGAGCGTTACTGTGGGCGGCAAGAAGCTGAAAGTCACTCTCAATGACAAGAAAAAGGTCACTGCAAGCATTCCCGGCACCGGTATATCTTACGATACAAAAATAGACGGCAAAAAGAAATAATAAAACGGCACTGGGATATTATCTCAGTG
>JAAYBK010000303.1 GCA_012718885.1 Ruminococcus sp.
ATGCCAGCCTCGTCAGAGTAAACTACATCAGATGCAGCCTCTTCCTCAGCCTCCTCAGCGTCTGCGTTCTCGAGGAGAGCACGCATTGAGATGCTGATCCTCTTTGACTCAGAGTCGATGTCGATGATCTTAACATCAACCTCATCACCTACAGTGAGGATATCCTTAACGTTCTCAACCTTCTTGTCAGCGATCTGAGAGATGTGGATGAGTCCGTCAACGCCGTCGATGATCTTAGCGAATGCACCGAAGCTTGTGATAGAAACGATAGTTGCCTTAACAACATCGCCTACATTGTAGTTAGCCTTGAAGATCTCCCAAGGATTGTCCTCAGCCTTCTTGAAGCCGAGAGAGATTCTGTTCTCCTCACGGTTGAGATCCTTGATGTATACCTCGAGAGTATCACCAACAGCTACAACCTCGCTTGGGTGCTTGATTCTCTTCCATGAGAGCTCGGAAATGTGAACCATACCGTCGATGCCGCCGAGATCAACAAATGCGCCGAAGCTTGTGAGTGACTTTACCTTGCCAACGAATGTCTGGCCAACCTCAGCTGTCTCCCAGAACTTAGCCTGAGCCTCAGCCTTGCGAGCGTTCTGAACAGCCTTGATAGAACCAACTGCTCTCTTCTTGCCCTCAGTTACTTCGATGATTGTGAACTCTACCTTCTTCTTGAGAAGCTCATCCAGCTCTGCGCCTCTGGGGAGACCTGTCTGTGAAGCCGGGATGAATATTCTTACGCCGAGGTATGTAAGAGTGATACCCTTGTTTACAACGTGCTGAACAACACCCTCGAGGACTGTGCCCTCTTCGTAAGCCTTGACAACAGTGTCGTAACCAGCCTGCTCGTCAACCTTCTTCTTGGAAAGCTGAGCAGTACCCTCTGCGTCATTTACCTTGATAACGATGAGCTCGATCTCGTCGCCTACCTTAACGATGTCCTCAGGCTTCTGGGACGGATCGTCTGTAAGGTCCTCAAGCTTAACGTATCCTGTGTGCTTTGTACCGAGATCTACAGTGATCTCTGCGTTATCAACGCCTACAACGATACCCTTGACTTTCTCTCCTGTATGTATTTTTTTGAATGACTCGTCGAGCGCCTGAGCGAAGTCGATCTCCTCATCCTGAATTGCTGTGAGATTTTCATTCTCTGCCATGGTTGTTTGTACCTCCTTGATTATATAAGCGGGGGTGGAAGCCCCTGCAGTAATGCCGATTTTTTCAGCGGCGGGAAGTTTTAAGGACCGAAGCTCGTCCGCATTTTCAATGTGATACGTTTTGCAGTAACGGCTGCACACCTCATAGAGTTTTACGGTGTTGGAGCTGTGTCTGCCTCCTACGACGAGCATAATATCAGAATCCTGAGCGAGCTTGGCTGCGTCAGACTGTCTTGCGTCGGTTGCGTTGCATATGGTATCAAATATAACTATGTCTGGATCGTTCTTCGGGATCACGTTTAAACACTCATCCCATACTACTATATTATACGTTGTTTGAGCTACAATTGCAAGCTTTTTTTTCAAATTTTTGTATTTTTTCTCAAAAAAGTCTTTTAGCTCAAAATTGTCCTTGAAAACAAGATGATTTTCGTCACAATGCCCAACTATGCCCTGTACTTCCGGATGTGAGCTGTCTCCGGCTATGAGGATGAAATAGCCTTCTCTGGACTTTTCTGACACTATTTTGTGGATCCTTGAGACGAAGGGGCAGGTGGCATCAAGCATACGGCAGCCCTTGGCTTCGATCTGCTCATATATGTCTCTTCCAACGCCGTGAGAGCGTATAACAACTGTCTCATCGGGAGCCAGCTCGTCCACACTGCTTATAGTCCTTGCACCCTTTGACTGCATATCGCTTACAACGTCCTGGTTGTGGATTATAGGGCCGAGAGTTGCCACCTTTGTGTTCTTTTCAAGCTCGCCGTACACCATTTTTACTGCACGGTCTACTCCGAAGCAGAATCCGGCAGACTCGGCAACAGTGACCTTACTCATCGGCAGCCTCCTTGTTCTGTTCTTCCTGCTGAGGAGCAGCTTCCGGTTCCGGAACGCCTTCTACGAGAGCCTTGATATCAGCCATATAGCGGTTCTTCAGCTTTACGAGCTGGCGGGGATTTGGCTCCTCCTGTGAGTCAACGTAGTCCTGGGGATAGATAGGCTCGCCGTATTTTACGATGAGCTTTGTGCGGAATTTCAGCTTCTCACCGTAGCATACGCCCACGGGGATGATTGGCTTTCCGGAGCGTGCTGCGATAAGGGCAGCACCGGTGTGGCCTCGGCCGACCTTGCCGTCTTTGGAACAGGTCCCCTCAGGGAATATCATGAAGTTGCGTTTGCTGTTGAGCATTTCGATGGATTTGTCGATAGCCCCGGTATCTCCCTTGCCTCTTGCAACCGGAAATGCACCGAGAGAGCTTATGAGCCATGCAAAGAGCTTGTTTTTGAAGAGTTCTTCCTTGGCCATGAATGATATTTTGCCCTTTGCTCCGCAGGCTACCAGCGGTGGGTCAGCATAGCTGCGGTGGTTCGGAGCGTATATAACAGTTGTATCCTTCGGGACATTCTTTTTGCCCTCGTAATGAAGACTGTACAATATGCGGAAGTAGATCCGCACCAGAAATTTTATAACAGCATACATCATTTATCACATCCTGTTTTTTCAGTTATTATGCGGACGATCTCGCTGGCGGATTCCTCAAGGTTGAGATGGGTAGTGTCAACGAGAACAGCGTCCTCAGCCTGCTTCAGAGGTGCAGTCTCACGGTGCATATCCTGGTAGTCACGCTTGATTATATCGTCCAGTATCTCCTGGTATGTGGGGCAGTCAGGCTTCTCGGCAAGCTCCTTGTAGCGGCGGTTTGCTCTCTCCTCTGCAGAAGCTGTGAGGAAGATCTTCACATCAGCGTTGGGGAGGACTACTGTTCCGATATCACGGCCGTCCATGATGACATTGTTGGAGCGGGCAATGCTCTGCTGTGTGTCGAAGAGGTATGCTCTTACAGCAGGGATAGCGGATGTTCTTGAAGCAGCCATGGATATCTCGGGAGTTCTGATAACGTCTGAAACGTCCCTGTCACCGAGGAATACCCTCTGAGCACCATCGATGAATCTGAGGGAAACGTCAGCCTTTGGCAGTGACTTTTCGATATCCTCATCCGGGATATTGTTCTCCGTTATGAAGAGAGCGATAGTGCGGTAGAGAGCGCCGGTATCAACATAGATGAAGCCAAGCTTCTTTGATACCATTTTTGCGATTGTGCTTTTTCCTGCACCGGCAGGACCGTCGATTGCGATGTTGATGTTTTTCATTGTTTTTACTCCTTTATATAATGATGTTATTCCTTCGTTTTTATTTAAATCAGGAAAGATATTGCGTCAGTCGGGCCGAGGGAGAGAAATGCAGTGCATCCGTCCGGAAACGCTTTACTGTCCGGGCTGCTCCTTAGGAGAGGCTCTGCCTCTCCTCGTACACCTCTCCGTCAGAGGATTCCCCCCTCTGGATTATCATTTTTGCCGCCTTCGGCGTTATTATTTTCCTGATTAAATTTGATATTTAACTATGCCTTTATCGTTCCTTAATAAGCTCGCTGACCGATATGGCCAGATCTGCTGCAAGGGCTCCTATTCCGATAACACTCAGAACGATACACAGCTTTTCCGGCAGCTTCTGGCTCAGCCAGCCCGATACAGGCCTCAGCATCCAGAAATATGCCACAGCCATTACTCCGAATATCGCACTTGATATCACGCAGGAACGGTCGAGTATGGACAGCGGCCATGTGCTGTATGTCCAGAACTCCTGATGGAACAGAAATTCCAGCAGGTAGGACGCTCCCAGCTCGAAACCCGTTGTCAGAAGAGCCGAGAATATGAACAGGAACAGCGGATTCCGCTTTTTCCTGAGAACTGCCAGCAGGATGAATGCTCCCACGGCGTATATCGGAACTATCGGCATATGGAGTATGCCTCTGTTCTCGTATTTCCTGAACATTATCCACATGACGGAGACTTCGTATATCCAGCCGGCAAATCCGGCAGCGTAGAACTCGAATACATACCGGAAAATGCTCCGGGAATACTTCTTTTCCATATAAATTCTGTCCTCCTTATTTTTTTATGGGGACTATCTGCGCCCCGAAGGGCATGAGTGCCAGCTTTGCAAATTTAAACATCTGGAGCCCGAAGGGTATCCCGATGATGGTTATGCAGAGCAGCAGTCCTGTAACTGCAAAGAACAGTGCCATTGACACTCCGCATGACATCAGCCAGAATATATTTGCCAGCAGGCTCACTGTGCCGGTGCCGTACTGTATGTCCCTTCCGAAGGGACAGAACGACAGCCCTGCAAATTTAAAGCACTGTATCCCGAAGGGGATACCGATTATCGTTATGCAGCAGAGCAGTCCGGCAAGTATCCAGAAAATGCCTGAGATAAGTCCGCAGATAAAAAACCAGAGTATATTTCCCAATGTTCCCATATCATTTTACCCCTTTACAAATATAATGCCGCAGAATATGCAGTTGAAAACGCTATCTGCAAGTTGAAGCCTCCGGTGTAGGCATCGATATCTATGACTTCGCCGGCGAAGAAAAGTCCCGGCAGGAGCTTCGATTCCATTGTTCTTGGATCTATCTCCTTGACGGATACGCCGCCGCTGGTTATTATGGCCTCGTCTATGGGCCGGAAGCCGGATATCTTTACCGGGAAGGCCTTTATCAGTTCCCCGAAGCTGCGCCTTTGTTCCCTTGTAATGCCGTTCACCTTCTGCTCGGGAGAAATGCCGCTGAGTTTTACTGCCACCGGTATCAGCTTCGCCGGAAGCAGCTTCCTTATGCCGTTTATGAAATCCCGGTTGAGATTCTCGGCAAAATCGCGCTGTATCCTTGCATCGAGCTGTTCCGGGGAAAGTCCCGGCTTCAGGTCTATTTTAAGGCTGTAACGGTTCGGCTCCATTTCTCTTATGTGTGAGCTGGCGCTGAGCACCAGCGGTCCGGATACGCCGAAATGCGTGAAGAGCATTTCCCCTAGCTCATTGTATATCGGCTTTTCACGGTCATAGAGAGTGAGGGTGACATTCCGGAGAGAAAGCCCCATCATCTCTGCACAGAATCTATCCGGCGAAGTCAGCGGCACAAGGCTCGGTTTCAGTTCGGTTATCCTGTGACCGGCAGATTCGGCCAGTGTGTATCCGTCGCCGGTGGAGCCGGTGTTCGGGTAGGACTTTCCTCCGCAGGCGATAAGCACTGAATTTGCCCGGTATTCCTCGCTGCCGGAGCGCACTCCGCAGCAGCGTCCGTCGCTGATAATAAGCTTTGTCACCCTTTTGTGTATTACCTTTACTCCCAGCTTTTTCATCTCCGCTGCCATTGCGTCTGCAATGTCGTCAGCCTTGTCGCTGACCGGGAAGACACGGTTGCCTCGTTCGGTTTTGAGAGCTACCCCAAGCTCCTCAAAGAGTGCCATTGTGTCCTCGGGAGAGAAAAGGGAGAAGGAGCTGTACATGAAGCGTGGATTCACAGGTATATTCCGCATATGCTCCTCAGCAGGGGAGTTGTTGGTGACGTTGCAGCGGCCTTTTCCTGTTATCCTGAGCTTTCTGCCAAGCTTTTCGTTCTTTTCAAATACAAGCACGGATTTGCCCAGCCTTGCCGCCTGCAAAGCGGCCATACAGCCTGCGGCGCCTCCGCCGATTATGATAATGTCAGTCATTTCTTCTGATACGCCTCCGCAGTTTATTCTTCATGGCTGAGCGGCGTGCGGCAGTGGCCTTCTTGTCGGTGATCCAGCCGCTTCTGCCCTGTATGAGGATATCGCCTTCCCTTGCGTCATCCGGCAGCTCATCACGCCGGATATCCAGCATACCTTCATCCGTTTCCAGGACGGCAATATCTCCTTCAAACCGGTCGATTCTCGTCATATCATCACCTCTCTGTGCTGACTCTGAGTTCAGTGCCATCGGATTCAAAAACTATGGTTCCGCACAGGTCGGTGCGGTATATCCTGTCAGTGTAGGCTGAGAGCCTTTTTATTGTGCTGTCGTGGGGGTGGCCGTAGGAGTTCCCTGCGCCGCAGGATATTACTGCATAGCCGGGCTCTATAACATCGAGCAGAGCTTTCGTGGATGATGAACCGCTGCCGTGATGACCTGCCTTGTAGACATCTGCGTGACGGAGCCTTCCGCTTTCCGCCATTTCACTTTCGGAAACCTTTTCTGCATCTCCTGTCAGCAGGAAGCTCTTTTTGCCGTGGCGTATGAACAGGCTCACGGAGTAGTCATTCAGGTCATCATATTTACTGCTCAGCGGAGCTACTATCTCAGCTCTTGCATCACCCACGTATATCAAGCGTCCGGGTTCAGCCTCAGTTATGTCCACATCTTTGCTGTTGCAGGCATCAATGAATCTCTCAAAGAAAAGCGCAGTAGGGAAGTCCTCATCCGGGAGCTGCGGTATTATAGCTTCTCCCACATCGAAGGAGTCTATAACCCGGTACATACCTCCCATATGGTCGGCGTGGGGATGAGTTGCCACAACGTAGTTAAGCTTCTCAACGCCCAGCTCCTTCAGGTAGGATATCACCTTGTCAGATACATCTTCCTCACCGCTGTCGACCAGCATGGTTATGCCGTCGGCCTCTATGAATACCGAATCGCCCTGTCCCACATCTATGAAGTGGACGGTCAGCAGGTCGTCTGCAAGCAGCTCCGGCTCTTTGTTCAGCCTTGGCTTTATAAGGAAATGCCAGGCTGTGAAGAGGATGACCGCCGCAATGAGCAGGATACAGAGTATCCGCTTTATTTTCCGCCTTTTCTTCCTCTTTTTGAGTTCAAAGTAGACTTCGAGCTTTTCGAGGAGTTCCTGCTGCTGAACTGTGAGCGGGGATCCTTTTGCCTGTCTGTACGGCGGGTATTCTTTCCGGTCTTGTTCCATGACTTATCACCGCCTTTTACAGAGCTGTTTTTCCTTGGAGCAATGTCTTCCACCAGACATTTCGGCGATGAACCGATCAGGTCACGCCGTCCTGCGGCTTTCAGTGCTTCCAGCACTATCTCCCTGTTCTGGGGACGGAAATACTGGAGCAGGGCTCGCTGCATGGCTTTTTCCTTTGGAGTTTTCGGTACATAGACCTTTTCCATGGTGTAAGGGTCAAGCTCCGTGTAGAACATACAGGTGGATATCGTTCCCGGTGTGGGGTAGAAGTCCTGCACCTGCTCGGGACGTATCTTGTTGTCCCTGAGGAAGACCGCCAGGTCTATGGCCTCGTTGAGAGTACTTCCGGGATGGGATGACATGAGGTAGGGGACAAGATACTGCTCCTTGCCCATACCCTTGGTTATCTCGTAGAATCGCTTCTGGAAGGCCTTGTATGCCTCTATATGGGGTTTGCCCATTTTGTCAAGGACTACTGCCGAGCAATGTTCCGGAGCCACCTTCAGCTGGCCGCTTACATGGTATTTTATCAGCTCACGGATGAACTCGTCGTTCTTGTCCTCCATGAGGTAGTCGTAGCGTATTCCTGATCGTATGAATACACGCTTTATGCCCTTTATCTTCCGTATCTTCCGGAGCATGGCCAGATATTCCGTATGGTCTGCCTTGAGGGCAGGGCAGGGCGTTGGGGCGAGACATTTCTTGCCCATACATAGTCCCTTGCTTAGCTGCTTCTCACAGGAGGTATGCCGGAAGTTGGCAGTAGGACCGCCTACATCGTGTATGTATCCCTTGAAATCGGGCATTTTTGTTATTCGTTCAGCTTCGGCAAGAACTGATTCTTCGCTCCTGACGGTGATGCGCCGTCCCTGATGAAGGGCTATGGAGCAGAAATTGCAGTATCCGAAGCAGCCTCTGTTGTGGGTTATGGAGAATCTTACCTCCTCGATTCCGGGGACACCGCCCTGCGATTCGTAGGAGGGATGCACCATTCTGGTGTACGGCAGGCTGTATATATGATCCAGCTCTTCGGTAGTAAGGCTGTAGGCCGGAGGATTCTGCACCAGCATGAGCTTTCCGTGACGCTGGATGATTATTTTTCCGTAGACCTCGTCCTGCCAGTCGTACTGTATCTTTGTAGCCTTGGCATATTCCGCCTTGTTGGTGCTCACCTGTTCCAGTGAGGGACACTGGGCTGCGCCTATGGGAGTGTTCACCGGCTCAGTAAGATAGCAGGTGCCGCGGATATCGTGTATTTCATGTATATCCTCACCGTTGGCAAGCCGGTTGCAGATATCCGTCATCTGGTGTTCGCCCATTCCGTATACGAGCAGGTCTGCACCGCTGTCCAGAAGCACAGAGGGGCGGACTTTATCGTCCCAGTAGTCGTAATGTGCGAAGCGGCGGAGTGAGGCTTCAAGTCCGCCTATTACAATGGGGATCTCTCCGAAGTATTCACGTATCTTCTGACAGTAGACGATAACGGCTCTGTCAGGCCGTTTTCCGGCTATTCCTCCGGGAGAGTAGGCGTCGTCAGAGCGCTTCCTCTTGGCAGCAGTATAGTGTGCGACCATGGAGTCAATATTGCCGGAGGTCACGAGAAAGGCGTACTTAGGCGCACCGAACCGGCGGAAGTCCCTGTCCGAGTGCCAGTCTGGCTGGGCGATGATGCCGATTGTGAAGCCAAGAGACTGGATAAGACGGGTGATTATAGCTGCGCCGAAGCTGGGGTGATCCACATAGGCATCGCCGGTTATATAGATGAAGTCGAACTGCTCAATACCCAGCTCATCCATTTCTTTTCTTGTGGTGGGGAGGAATCCCTCATACATAAGTATCACCTCATCAGTCGATATCCTGCATACGGCGGAGTTTCATCTCATCAAACTGCATACGGGACATATATACTTTTCTCGGTTTGGAGCCCTCGCTGGGGCCGATAACTCCACGCTCCTCAAGCTCGTCAATGAAGCGTGAGGCCTTGGCGTAGCCCAGCTTCAGCTTCTTCTGGAGCATTGTAGTTGACACCTGTCCGTTCATTACGGCGATCTCCATTGCACGGAAGAGGATCTCCTCATCTTCATCGGAGATGTTGCTGTCGCCGCCATCGGACTTGTCTCCGCCCTTGGTCTGGGGAACGTAGCTCTCAACGGCTTCTGTTACTGAGTGGTCATACTCAGCCTCGCCCTGAGCCTTGATATATTCGATAGTTGCCTGTATCTCGCTGTTTGATGCAAAGCAGCCCTGTACACGCATCGGATCGTTCACGCCGATAGGCTTGTAGAGCATATCACCGTTGCCCAGGAGCTTGTCAGCACCGCCGTCATCGATTATGGTACGTGAATCTGTTGCCGACATTACTGAAAGGGCGATACGGCTCGGGATATTGGCCTTGATAGTACCTGTGATAACATCTGTTGTAGGACGCTGTGTAGCCACAACAAGGTGCATACCTGCTGCTCGTCCCATCTGTGCAAGACGCTGTATCGAGTCTTCCACCTCGTTCTTTGCGACCAGCATCATATCTGCCAGCTCATCTATGAAGATAACTATCTGCGGAACATGATCCAGATTGTTTTCCTCTGCATATTCGTTGTATGACTTCAGATCGTTGGCACCGCTCTCGGCGAACATCTTGTAACGTCTGAGCATTTCCTGTACGGCCCAGTTGAGTGCGCCGGGAGCCTTCTTTGCCTCGATTATGATAGGTGTAAGCAGGTGGGGGATACCGTCAAACACCTTGAACTCAACCATTTTCGGGTCAATGAGGATCAGCTTTACCTCTGAGGGCTTTGCGTTGAAGAGGATACTCATTATAATGGAACGGGTGCAGACGGATTTACCTGAACCGGTGGTGCCGGCGATGATAACATGGGGCATTTTGGAGATGTCTCCAAGTACGCAGTTTCCGGCGATATCCTTGCCCACGGCGAATGTGAGTTTGCCGGAGGCGTTCTGGAAGTCGCTGCATGAAAGTATCTCACGGAGAGATACAGTATCTCTGTGGCCGTTTGGTACCTCTATTCCCACAACAGGCTTGCCCGGCACCGGGGCGATACGTACTCCCGAAGCGGCAAGGCTCAGGGCAATATCTGCGTCAAGGCTCTTTATCTTTGCGATCTTGACACCGGTTCCGGGCTGAACCTCGTATCTGGTGATAGAAGGACCACGGAAAATGTCTCTGATACGTACCTCAACTCCGAAGCTTCGGAGAGTGTTTACTATGGTGTCTGCCTTTTCACGCATCTCCCTTGCAGCATCAGTGCTGTTTGAGGAGTTCCTTGGCAGCGAGAGCAGATCCAGCGGAGGAAGTATGTACAGCGGTTCAAGCACGAATTCCTGCTGCTCTCCCTCTGCTTCAAGGGTATCGGGATCTATGTCGATGATCTCTCCGTTCTCGTCATCGTAATTCTTATTTGCAGCCTTTGATATCAGCTCTTCAAGCTGCTCGTCAGAGGATGTGAGGATAGTCTGGCCGGTATAGCTTCCTACTATGCCTTTTCCGGCAGGGAGCTCATCGCCTTCACCATCGGCAGGAAGGGGGACATCCATAAGGAAGCCGTCGACCATGCCGCCGTCTATCATTGGCTGTGAGTTGTGGATCACCGGAGGAGGCTCCGGGATCGTCTTGTGATTGACCATATTTATTGCTTCCATATCCTCATATGATTGCATTTCTGCTATCTCGTCCGGTATAGGAGCAGGCATTGGCGGAATGGGAGCGTATTCTTCCTCTGGCAGATAGTCCTCCTCGTCATCGTAATCATCCTCAAATGCCTCGTCAAATTCTTTTCCGGTGAGTATATTCACGAAGCCCTCGAGGCAGTCAGAAGCGAAAGTGAATGGGCGTGTGAGCAGCTTCAGGAAGTCGATAAGGCCGAGACCTGACAGCAGCATACCGAATACGAAGAAAAGGATAACGGCTATTATACGTGCTCCGAGGCCGCCGAAGGCTGCAAGGAGGGGGCCTGCTATCACAATGCTTGCTACGCCTCCGCCGTGGAGCTCGACCCCGTCCTCATACAGTGCGCCGAAATGTGCTAAAAAGCGGTGGCCGGGGATCTTTCCCACGATGAATATCTGGAATGCGGCTGAGGCGAGAAAGGTCATTGCTATGCCCCATATGGCTCTTCCAGCAACGTTTCTCTGGCTCTTCTCCATGCCTATCTGCACGGAAGTATATATAAGTATTACCGGTACGAAGAATACCGCTGCGCCGAACATACCCAGCAGGAAGTTATGTATGCCGAGCCAGCCAGCGCTGCCCTTGACAAGGGTCATCAGAGCGATGAGTATACCAAAGGCGAAGAGTATTATCGACCAGAACTGGTTCGAGTCG
>JAAYBK010000304.1 GCA_012718885.1 Ruminococcus sp.
AGTATCTCCTTAACGCCGTCAGCTGTCTCAATAATTGAAGCAGCCTTGCTCTTGGAGCTCTTTACCTTGAGATGCAGGGCGAGGGAGGTGCTGAATCTGCTTTCAAGATTCTCGATAGTGTCGATAGCTCTTATATCGCCCTTGTTTATGATAACTACTCTGTCACAGACCTCGCTTACCTCGCTGAGGATGTGGGAGCTGAAGATAACGGTGTGATCCTTCTTCAGGCTCTTGATGAGCTTTCTTACCTCAACCACCTGATTGGGGTCGAGACCTACAGTGGGCTCGTCAAGGATGATGAACTTCGGATCTCCCAGAAGAGCCTGTGCGAAGCCGACACGCTGGCGGTAACCTTTTGAGAGATTGCGTATGAGCTTGCCCTTTACGTCTGTGATCTTGAGCAGCTCCATGACACGGCTGATCTCCTCCTTGCGCTTGCCGAGGGGGATACGCTTTATACCTGCACAGAATGAGAGGTATTCAGTTACCTTCATATCCGGATAAACCGGAGGGATCTCCGGCAGGTATCCAAGTTCAAGCTTTGCCTTTACAGGCTCTCTTGAGATATCGTGACCGAAGATAGTGACCTTGCCGGAGGTCATAGGAAGATATCCGGCGATCATGTTCATGGTGGTGGATTTGCCTGCGCCGTTAGGCCCCAGGAATCCGAGGATCTCATTATCATTTATGGTAAAGCTGATATTATTAACAGCCCGGTTCTTTCCATAATATTTGGTAAGATTTTCAATGGTGATCATGAGCTTCTCCTTTCATATGAAACTTAATAATAAATGTATGTCAGGATACAATAAGTCACAATAGCATACTGATATATTATCTCAGATAATTATTAACTCACAATGAATAAAAAATGAATAAAATATTAATTCAAGGTTTTGGTGCAAAACGACTGTTTCCCTATCATAAACATATCATGCTAAATGTTATAGCTTATGTGTGTGGTTTTTGTGAAGATTTATTGTGAATCAGATGAATCTTGAAATCTTTGATAAAAAATGCAAATTCGTTCACAAAATATTAATATCGCCAAAAACGGTCAGATTTGGCCAATGGACAAATTGTACAAAAAAGAAAGCGGTTATGTGTGCATTGCACCAAAATCACTTTTGGGAGCTCAGAAAAATACCGAAACTGTTGACATGGAATGATTTGTGGAATATAATTATTTTGAAAATAGTTTGAGAATTGTGTGAACGCTACGTGAAGTGTCACACAGTGTACGAAGTATTTTCGTATTTTCCTTGTAAGGGGAAACATTCATTTTCAAACCACTTTTTAACCTATATTATTATGAGAGGGGTAAAAAACAAATGATAAGCAAAAAGAACAAGGCTCTCGTTGCTGGTGTACTCGCTGCTGCTACAGCTGCTACAGCTATCCTGCCTACAATGGCTTCAGCTGCAGAAAACACTTATGCTTCAGAGAACGGTGCAAACAAATCTTTCGCTTCAATGTTCTCGTCTCTGTACGATGACGTTATCACAAACGGTGAGACTAACGGATATCTCAGCAGCAACAAGAACGGCTCATCTTTCGGTATTCCTTACCATTCAAAAGAAACACTCTGTATCGAGGCTCCTGACTACGGTCACGAGACAACATCAGAGGCTATGTCTTACATAGTATGGATGGCTGCAATGCACGATGCACTCGTTGCAAACGATAAGATCTCTGGCTCAAGCGATCTTCCTAAGGCTTGGAAGACTCTCGAAGCTATCATCCCTGGCTGGTCTGAGGCTTCAGGCAGAAACAAGGATGTTCTCTACGAGACATTCTGGACACAGCAGACAATCCAGTCTGATGTAGGACCTGAGATGGATTCTCCTGAGGAGTATCCTATCACAAATACAGGTGATAAGACAACTAACCCGCTCTGGAAGACATTCAAGACAGCTTATTCAGGCGACAAGGGCTACTACCTCATGCACTGGCTCGCTGACGTAGATGACTGGTATGGCTTCGGTAAGGCTTCTGGTAAGAATGCCGGCGGTTTCACATTTATCAATACATTCCAGCGTGGTGAAGAGGAGTCTTGTTTCGAGACAGTTCCTCATCCTTGTCTTGAAGAGCTCAAGGCTGGTAACTCACAGACTGGTGTAAAGGGTATCTTCAACGGCGCAAACGTTGCTAAGCAGTATGCTTTCACAAACGCTCCTGACGCTGAGGACCGTGCTATCCAGGCTATCTTCTTCGGCAACAACTTCGGTGTTGATGCTGGTGAAGTTTCAGCTCTCGCTGGTAAGATCGGTGACCAGTGCCGTAACGATATGTTTGATAAGTACTACAAGCCTATCGGATGCCAGAGCATAGCAGGTACAGTTTCAAGCGCAGATAGCCAGCACTTCCTCATGGCTTGGTATACATCATGGGGCGGAGCTCTCGGTTCAAGCGCTTCTGAGTATACATGGGCATGGCAGATCGGCTGCTCACACTCACATCAGTTCTATCAGAATCCTCTCGCTGCTTACGCTCTTGTTACTGACAAAAACCTCCAGGAGGGTATGAAGGGCTCTGGCGCTAAGTCTGACTACGAAGAGTCACTCAAGAGACAGATCGAAATGTATCTCTGGCTCCAGTCTGCTGAAGGCCCGTTCGCTGGTGGTTGTACAAACTCCTACAGAGGACGTTATGAGACTTATCCGAGCGGTGCTCCTACATTCTATGACATGGTTTATGTTCCTCACCCTGTATACGCTGACCCGGGTTCAAACCACTGGATCGGTAACCAGGTATGGTCAACACAGCGTCTTGCTGAGCTTTACTACTATGTAAAGGTTGTTGGCGATAAGAGCAACGTTAAGGTTTGCAACGGCACAATGACTATCGAAGAAGCTCTTGATATCATTCTCGAGAAGTGGATCACTTGGTTTATCAATAACACAATTATTGATGGTGAGTGGCAGGGAACATACTATGATTATGCTATTCCTTCAAACCTCAACTGGGGTGACAATGATAAGGAGAACGTTAAGAACGCTCCTTACACATGGGAACAGAAGTATAAGGAGAACGACAAGCTTCACTGCGAGATCACTGGTTATGGCCAGGGAGATATCGGTTGCGTATCCTCACTCTGTGAGACACTTATCTGGTACGCTAAGGCTAACGGCGTAGCTGTTAAGGACGGAAAGGTTGACGATTCAGATAGCTCACTTGCAGCTAAGGGTCTCCGTCTTGCTAACACACTCCTCACAAAGCAGTGGAATGCTGGACGTGACGATATTGGTATCGCATTCGAGGATCACAACGGAAGTCTCTCGCGTGTATTCACACAGGATGTTTACATTCCTACAAGCTACACAGGTAAGATGCCTGATGGTTCAGAGCTCAAGAATGGTGCTACATTCATCTCTATCCGTGAGAACTATAAGAAGGATGAGATGTTCCAGGAACTTGAGAAGGCTTGGAAGGCTTCAGGCGAGACAAGCGCTGAGGACTACACATTCAAGCTCCACAGATTCTGGCATATGGGTGATGCTCTTATGGCATACGGCGATATGGCACTTCTTTATCCTGAACTTGATCCTGATGGTGGCATTATTCCTCCTCCTCCGAGTGAAGGGGTATGGGGCGACGCTGACCAGGATGAGCAGGTTAAGATGAACGATGCTGTTCTTATCATGCAGTCCATCTCTAACGCTGACAAGTACGGCCTTGATGGCACTGAGAGCACTCACATCACTAAGAATGGTCAGTACTGGGGCGACGTTGATGAGCACGCTGGCGGTTCTATCACACCTAAGGATGCTCTCAAGATCCAGCAGTTCCTCCTCAAGATCGTTACAGATCTTACACCTGCTGGTAAGTAATTCTTAATTGAATATTGCACAAACGGTTTAAGGGACGCTTCGGCGTCCCTTTTTATTTGCAGCGGTAAGATTTTTGCGAAACCCCCTTGCATTTTTATACGGATAGTGTTATAATATAATAGTATTCATATGCGATGAAACGCAGATATCTCTAATATTCTACAGAAAGCAGGCGATAGGGTGCTCAGAAGCATGACCGGCTACGGCCGCTCCCAGAAGATACTCAACGGACGTGACATTCTCGTCGAGATACGCTCCGTAAACCATAGATACTATGAATATTCGTCCAGGATCCCACGCTCTTTCAACTACATCGATGATAAACTCAAGGCTCTGCTCAAGACTTCTATCTCCCGAGGAAAGGTTGAGGTGGCTGTCTCCATAAACAATATCGAGGGCAGAGATACAGAGATCGCTATCAATAAAGGCGTAGCAGAAGGCTATGTTACGGCGCTCAGAAGCGTTTCAGACGAGCTTGGCCTTGAAGATGACCTTACCCTCTCAAAGCTCATCAAGCTGCCTGATGTGTTCAGCATACAGAAAACTCCCGACGACGAGGAGCAGATCTGGAACGATGTCTCCGAGATAACTGCTGAAGCTCTTGAAAAGTTTGTGGCTATGAGACAGGTTGAGGGCGAGCGCCTAAGGATCGATGTTATTGAAAAGGCTGATAATATATTGACAATGGTAGGCCGTGTGGAGGAACTCTCCCCGCAGACCGTTGAAAATTACCGCAATCGCCTTTTCAGAAAGCTTACTGAGGTGCTTGAGGATAAGAATATCGACGAGCAGAGAGTGCTCACCGAAGCAGCAATTTTTGCCGATAAGGTGGCAGTAGACGAGGAAACAGTCCGTCTCCGCAGCCATATATCCCAGCTTAAAACTATGCTGGATGCAGATGAGCCTGTGGGAAGAAAGCTGGACTTCATCGTTCAGGAAATGAACCGTGAGGTCAATACTATCGGTTCAAAGGCACAGGATCTCAACGTTACAAGGATAGTTGTGGATATGAAGTCCGAGATCGAGAAGATCAGGGAACAGATCCAGAATATAGAGTAAGGTGGCCGTATGCTGATAAATATCGGTTATGGAAATATGGTCTCCGCCGACAGGATTGTCACCATAGTCAGCCCGGAATCAGCTCCCATAAAGAGACTGGTGCAGGAGGCACGTGATAGCGGCAGAGCGATAGATGCTACCTATGGCAGAAAAACAAGAGCAGTCATTATCATGGACAGCGGACATATCATCCTCTCGTCGCTGATAACCGAAACTCTTGCCGCAAGGATCAATGGTTCAGGAGGTAATGACGAAAATGAGTAAAGGCAGACTTATAGTCTTTTCAGCGCCATCAGGCTGCGGAAAGGGAACTATGCTGGCGGAGATCCTCAAGGATAACCGCTTCCGCACTTCTATTTCTGCAACCACCCGCAATCCTCGTCCGGAGGATACAGACGGCGTAACATATCACTTCATCAGCAAGGAGGAGTTCCTTAAGAGGAAAGAGGAAGGCCTTTTCCTCGAATCCGCCGAGTACGTGGGCAATTGCTATGGAACTCTCATCAGCGAGGTGGATCCTTATCTTGAAAAGGGGATAAATGTCATCCTTGAGATAGAAGTCAACGGCGCACTTGAGGTCATGAAAAAAAGACCTGACGCCATTTCAATATTCGTACTGCCTCCCTCAATGAAGGAGCTCCGCCGCCGCCTTGAAAAGCGTGGCACCGAGGAGCTGTCCGTCATCGAGGAGAGACTGAAAAAGGCTGAGTGGGAGATATCCCATGCGCCGAAATATGACTATATCATCGTTAACGGCCCTCTGGAGGAAGCTGTAAGCGATTTCTTCGCCGTAGTAAGGGCGGAGGAGCTGAAAGCCGCTTCCATGGGTGAAACTATAAATGAGGTGTTACAAAATGCTTAGACCCGCAGTAAATCAGATCATTTCAAAGAACGAGAGCTGTTATTCCCTCGTTATCGCCGTTGCAAGACGTGCGAGAGAGATCGCTCAGGATCTCTACGACAGGGGAGAGACTCTTGAGGAGAAGCCGGTAAAAACTGCTGTTGAGGAGATCGCCAGCGGTAAGTGCAAGATCGTCAGCACAGACACTGAGACCACAGAATAATGTCTGTCACAGCGGAGGTCGCAGTCAGCGGAACAGCCTATTCCTTCGATAAGCTGTTCAGCTATTCAGTGCCTGAGCATATGAGGGAGAAGATAGCCTGCGGATGCAGAGTGCTCGTTCCCTTTGGCAAGGGCAATAAGCGGCGCATTGCCGTGGTGATGAAGCTGTCAGACGAGGGCTCGGACCGATTGAAGCCGGTAGTGTCACTCGTTGACGAAGAACCGGTGGTGTCGGAGGAGCTGCTGTCACTGGCGCTTTTTCTCCGTGAGACTACGTTCTGCACCTACTTTGATGCGGTGCGGATAATGCTTCCGCCGGCAATGAGCGTATCTGTAAAGGAAAGATTCTCGCTTGCCCCGGATACTGCTCCGAAGGAGGAGATCTCCCGGGAGGCGGCGGAGCTTATGGATGAATTGGCTGATTGTCCGGACGAAAAGGCTCTGAACGAACTTGCTGATGAGCATATCTCCGGCAGCGGACGCCGCCTTATCGATGAGCTTTGCGAGGCAGGCTATCTCTGCTCTGACAATATCTTCCGCCAGACGGTGGGAGATCAGACGGTCAGGATGGTCAGACTTACGGAGGAGTATCTCGGTTCGCCGGAAAGCTTCAGTCTAACTCCAAAGCAGAAGAAAGCAGCGGATTTTTTGCTGGAATACGGTGCAGCTGCTGTGAAGGAGGCCGCATATATGTGCGGAGTCACTGCTACTGTAATCAAACGTCTTTCGGCAAACGGAGCAGCCGAGGAATACGACATGGAAACTCTCCGCAGTGTTGAGGACGGTTCCGAGGAAAAAGCTGATCCGGAAGCTGTAAAGTTGTCGGATGAGCAGCAAAAGGCGCATGATTCAGTTCTTGCCTGCCTTTTCGAGAAAAAATACGGTGCATTCCTGCTTCACGGAGTTACCGGAAGCGGAAAGACCTCGGTATTTGAGAAGCTTATCTGGGATACGGTGAAGCTTGGACGACAGGCTATGCTGCTGATACCCGAGATAGGACTTACTCCCCAGATACTGAAAAGATTCAGGTCACTTTTCGGCGAGAGGGTCGCTGTTATCCACAGCGGTCTTTCACTTGGACAGAGACTTGACGAATACAAACGCATAAAACGTGGAGACGCAGACATCGTTATCGGTACGAGAAGCGCTGTTTTCGCTCCGCTTGATAATATAGGCCTCATAATACTTGATGAGGAGGGGGAGCGCTCCTACAAATCGGACAGCTCTCCAAGATATATGACCCATGATATCGCCCGCAGACGATGCAGCTATCACGGCGGAGTACTGCTCCTTGCTTCGGCAACACCATCTGTGGAGAGCTATTATCTGGCAGAGAAGGGCGTGTACAAGCTTCTTGAAATGAAAGAGAGGTTCCGTGATGTGCCTCTGCCGGAAGTCAGCATGATAGATATGAACATCGAGCGCCAGGAGGGAAATGCCTCTGAATTCAGCCGCAGACTTGGTGACGAGATCGCTGAGAACCTGAAAAACGGTGAGCAGACAATACTCCTTCTCAACAGGCGTGGTTTTCATACCATAATCAGCTGCTGCGACTGCTATCAGCCGGTCTACTGCCCGAATTGTTCGGTGCCGCTGACCTACCATAAGAAAAACGACAAACTAATGTGCCACTACTGCGGCTATGTCTCGGATGTGGTGAAGGAGTGCCCATCCTGCGGTTCGTCAAGGCTGAAAAGCATGGGCTTTGGCACTCAGAAGCTGGAGGAGGAGCTTGCAGTCAGATATCCCTCCGCAAGGGTGCTGCGAATGGATGCTGATACCACTTTTTCCCGGTATTCCTACGAAAAGGGCTTCAATGCCTTCAGGAACGGCGAGTACGATATCATGATAGGCACACAGATGATAGGCAAGGGGCTGGATTTTCCGAATGTTACTCTTGTAGGAGTACTGTCGGTGGATAAGGCACTGTATGCCGGGGATTTCCGAAGCTATGAGCGTACTTTCTCCCTTATCACCCAGGTGGTTGGAAGAGGAGGCCGTGGCGACAAGAAGGGAAGAGCTGTGCTCCAGACCTTCGTCCCAGAGCACTATGTAATGGAACTGGCAGCCAGTCAGGATTACAAGGGCTTTTACCGTGAGGAGATCGCTATCCGCAGGGCACTGATATTTCCGCCGCTGTGTGAGATGTGCATTTTCTGCTTTGCGGCAAATGCCGAGATATCGGTGAAAGCAGGCGCTGATGCGGTGCTTGCACTTATGAATGAGAAGCTGAGAGAGCTTCAGCCGAAAACTCCGGTGAGAGTGCTTGGCCCGGTAAAATGCTCCTATGGGAAGCTCAGCGGAAAATACCGTTACAGGATAATTATGAAATGCAAGAGCACTGCCGAGATCAGGGGATTCATTAGCGATATCCTCCGGAGCGGTCAGCAGCTCAGAGATATGAAGAATGTCACCCTTTATGCCGATATGAACGGCGATGTGGGAGTCTGACGGAAAGGATTTGAAGCCAATGGCACTGAGAAAAATATTAACTGATAAGGACGAATCACTTCACAAGGTTTGCAAGCCCGTTGATAAATTCGACGAAAAGCTTGCGGTACTTCTTGACGATATGCACGAGACTCTGGACAAAGCCCAGGGACTTGGCCTCGCCGCTCCTCAGATCGGACTTTGCAGACGTATATTCATCATGCACCTTGAAGAAGGCAGCATTGAATGCATTAATCCGGAGGTGACCAAAAGAGAGGGCAAGCAGCGTGTTCAGGAGGGCTGTCTGTCCTGTCCGAATGTATGGGGCTATGTGACAAGGCCTATGAGCTGCCACCTCAGAGCTCAGGATCGCCACGGCGAATGGTTCGAGATGGACTTCTCCGGACTTGGCGCTCAGTGTACCTGCCATGAGAACGATCACCTTGACGGCCATGTTTTTACTGAGATCGTGGAGGAATTTTTCGTTCCCGAGGAGGAATGATAGATGAAGATAGTATTTATGGGAACGCCGGATTTTGCAGTTCCGTGTCTGAGGGCACTTGCCGGAAGCGGACATGAGGTAGCAGCGGTGTTCACTCAGCCGGATAAGCCGAAAGGCAGGGGTTACAAGATGATACCCACGCCCGTAAAGGCTGCTGCGGAGGAGTATGGTTATACGGTATATCAGCCTCTTTCTCTCAGAAAAGGGGAAGATGCTGAGGAGACAATGAGAATATTGAAGGATATTGCTCCGGAGCTGATAGTAGTAACTGCCTACGGTCAGATACTGCCGAAGGAAGTCCTTGAACTGCCGAAGTATGGCTGCGTCAATATCCACGCATCCCTGCTGCCGAAGTACAGAGGAGCTGCGCCGATAAACTGGGTGCTGCTCAACGGTGAGACTGAGACCGGAGTCACATCCATGCAGATGAGCGAAGGCCTTGACACCGGTGATATGCTGATAAAGGAAACAGTAAAGATCGGCGAAAATGAGACCTATGAGGAGCTCTATGCAAGACTTTCTGAAATAGGAGGAAAAGTGCTGCTGGAGACTATCAGCGGCATTGAAGCAGGAAGTTTGTCTCCGGAGAAGCAGGACGACGCTCTTTCATGCTATTCTCCAATGATAACAAAGGATATGAGCGCACTTGATTTTTCTCAGACAGCAAAGAAAGTCCACGACACTATAAGAGGTGTTACAGGCTTTACAATGCTTGAGGGAAAGCGCATAAAGGTTTTTAAGTCCGCGATCTTGGATAAAATTGCTCCGGATGGAGCGGCTGGCGAGATCACAGACGAGAAGACATTTACAGTAAGATGCGGCGACGGCGGGCTTGTAAGGTTCCTTGAAGTTCAGCCGGAGGGCAAGAAACGTATGAAAACTGAGGATTTTCTCAGAGGAAAAAAGCTCGAAAAGGGCTGTATACTTGGTTAAGGGAGGACATAATATATGTATTTCTTATTATTTTTAGCAATGCTCATTCTTCCGTTATGGGCTCAGTACAACGTTAAATCCACATTCAATAAATACTCCACAGTCAGAAATGCAAGAGGCCTTACAGGCGCAGATGTTGCAAGAAAGATCCTGGACAGCAACGGTCTTTACAATATCAGAGTTGAGCATATTGCCGGTCAGCTCACAGATCACTATGATCCGAGAGACGGCGTTGTAAGACTGTCCGATTCAACATACAGCAGCCAGTCAGTTGCCGCTATCGGCGTTGCAGCTCACGAGTGCGGCCATGCCTGCCAGCACGCTGAGGAGTATACACCCATAAAGATCAGAACAGCTATCGTGCCGGTAACAAATGTGTGCTCAATGCTGTGGTACTGGGTATTCCTCGTAGGAATCATCGTGTTTCAGAGCTTCCCGTCACTGGTATATATCGGCATAGCAATGTTCTCAGCAGTTGTACTCTTCCAGCTCGTAACACTTCCTGTTGAGCTTGACGCCAGCAACAGGGCTCTCAAGACAATGGAAAATGACATGATACTCGAGTATGACGAACTTCCGCACGCTAAGAAGGTACTGAAGGCAGCTGCATTCACATATGTTGCAGCCCTTATCGTATCCCTCATGCAGCTTCTCCGTCTCATTCTCTCGACCAGAAGAAGATAATGGCGGATCCACGATATATCGCTGTAAAGCTCCTGACAAAGACCTTCGGGAGCAGCAGTTATTCAAATATCCAGTTAAGTGCAGGGCTTGATTCCTCCGGTCTTGATGACCGGGGGAAGAAGCTCTGTTCAGCTGTTTATTATGGAGTTATCCAAAGGCGGATAAGCCTCGACCATGTCATTGACAGGCTTTCAAAGCGTCCGATAAGCAAAATGGATGCAGCTGTTGTAAATATATTGCGTTCGGGAATATATCAGATAGCGTATATGGACGGAGTTCCGGATAATGCAGCAGTAAATGAAAGCGTGGGGCTGGCTAAGAAATTCGGCAAGACAAGTGCTGCCGGAATGGTCAATGCAGTGCTCCGCAATTTTATCCGACAAGGCAAGCTGATCTGTGATGACGTCTCAGATGACGACAGAGCGCTGTCTGTCAGGTACTCTTGTCCGGAAGAGCTTGTTAAAAGTCTCACAAGCGACTACGGTAGAGACTTTGCAGTTTCCTTCCTTGAACACTCAGTGGAGGTGCCGGATGTGTATCTCCGGAGAAATCCGCTTTCCTGCACAGTGGATGAGCTCATAGATGCTATGGGAAGTATAAGGACCGAAGAATTTGACAATGGCCTGCCGGATTGCTTTAAGGTGCTTGATGGCGGCGATATTACGTCAGTTGATGCCTTTAAGCGTGGGCTGTTCCATGTTCAGGGACTTGCCTCGCAGTTCTGCTGTATGGCACTTGCTCCTTCGGAAAACGATGTTGTGCTCGATATCTGTGCAGCTCCCGGAGGGAAGACCTTCACCATGGCAGAACTGATGAACGGCAGAGGAAAGATCTATGCATTTGACTTGCATGAGAAGCGTGCAGAGCTTATCAGAAAAGGTGCGGCAAGACTTGGATTGACAAATATCACAGCGGCAGCCGGTGATGCAACAAAGTACAATCCCGAACTGCCGCAGTTCACTAAGATACTCTGTGATGTGCCGTGCTCGGGCTTTGGGGTAATAGCAAAGAAGCCTGAGATAAAGTACAAGCCTTTGTCGGAGTTTGAAAGGCTGCCGGAAATTCAGTATAATATTGCTGAAAATGCATTAAACTATCTCGCCCCCGGCGGAGAACTGGTTTATTCAACCTGTACTGTCAGAAGGGTGGAAAACGATCAGGTCTGCGAAAGACTCTTAATCGAGCATCCGGAGCTTGAAACGGCTGAGCTTCCGCACA
Organism: Ruminococcus sp.; assembly: GCA_012718885.1. GTDB lineage: Bacteria > Bacillota > Clostridia > Oscillospirales > Ruminococcaceae > Ruminococcus. Next base: position 11,720 of record JAAYBK010000304.1, read on the forward strand.
TAATGGGAGTTTCGGGCAGCAGGGCAACTCTGTCCCCGGCCGCAGGCTTTGACGAAGGTTTCTTTGTGGCGAAATTCAGAAAGAAAAAGTAGACGAAAGGAGTGCGGATCATTGGAAAAACTTGATATCCTGAGCATGACGCTTCACGAGATCGAGGCTGTTCTTGCGGACATGGGAGAGAAAAAATTCAGGGCAAAACAGATCTTTCAGTGGCTGCACGTAAAAAGAGTCTTCGATTTCGACAAAATGACTGATATATCTGTCCAATTGAGACTGCGATTAAATGAAATATTTTGTATAAATGGACTATTTGTGCAGAAAAGGCTTGAATCTTCTATAGATAATACGGTAAAATATCTTTATAGGCTTTCTGACGGGAACTTTGTGGAGACTGTTCTCATGGAGTACAGCTACGGCTACAGCATATGCGTGTCCACTCAGGTGGGCTGTAAAATGGGGTGCAGGTTCTGTGCTTCCGCAATTGCAGGATATGTCCGTGACCTTAAACCGTCGGAGATCCTCATGCAGATCTACGAGACCGAAAAGGACGCCGGAGTAAAGGTGGCCGGGATCGTACTCATGGGTATCGGCGAGCCGCTTGACAACTTTGATAATGTAATGCGATTCCTGGAACTGCTCTCGGACAAGAACGGTAATGATATGAGCCTCAGACACGTTTCTCTGTCTACCTGCGGGATAGTTCCGAGAATATACGAGCTGGCGGAGAAAAAGCTGCAGCTTACGCTGTGTATTTCCCTCCACAGTGCTGACAATGACAGAAGAAGTGAAATAATGCCCGTCAACCGGACATATAATATTACCGAGCTGATAGAAGCCTGCCGGCACTATATCAGCGTGACCGGACGGCGTATCACATTTGAATATGCCGTGATCGATGATGTCAATTCCTCGGATAAGGATGCGGACAGGCTCTCGGATCTGCTGAGAGGTATAAACTGCCACGTAAACCTTATTCCGGTAAATAAAGTAAAAGAGAGAAATTATACCACAGCCCGCTCAGGCGTTGCGGATTTTGCAAAGCGTCTCGGAAAGCGTGGTATAAACGCAACCGTGAGAAGAACTCTCGGAAGCGATATAGAAGCCGCCTGCGGCCAGCTTAGGCGTGATGCGGCAGAACAGAGAAAGAAAACAGGGGAGGCATAGGATTGAGATACCGTTGCGGTACGGATATCGGTCTCAAGCGTGACGAGAATCAGGACGCTGTGAGATGTGAATATTACGGCCATAATATACTTGCTGTCGTTTGCGACGGCATGGGCGGCGAGCGTGCCGGCAAGGAGGCCAGCGCACTTGCTATCGAGGAATTCTTCCAGCGCTTCTCAGCCGGCTATACTGAAAGCCTTGGCGATGAGGAGATTAGGAAACTGCTCGTTTCGTCCATGTCTGCTGCGAATTCGGTGATATATACCAGGGCAAGACTGGATTTCAAGAATTTCGGCATGGGTACCACCTGTGTTGCGGCGTTCGTCAACAAACGCTCGGCATTCATAATCAATGTGGGTGACAGCAGAGCCTATCTCATAACGGATAAGCAGCTGCTGAAGATCACTACCGACCACAATGTGGCAGAGCTCCTGTATGAACAGGGCAAGATCACAGAGGAGGAGAAGGAGGATCATCCCCAGAAGCATATGCTCGTAAGAGCGGTAGGAGTTGAAAAAACGGTCCTGCCGGATACATTTATACTCGATTACGAAGATAAGATCAGTCTGCTGCTCTGCTCGGACGGCCTTTCGGGCTATTGCAGCGACGATGAAATATATGACGTCATCCTGAATTCATCCTTCGATGACGTCGCAGACCAACTGATAAAGCTTGCGCTCAGCAAGGGCGGACGGGATAATATCACCGTTGCCGTTATATCAGATTGATTCAGGAGGAAAGGAAATGGATAAGAATATCGGCAAAAAGCTCGATGGAAGATATGAAATAACCGAGCTGATCGGTGTCGGAGGCATGGCTGAGGTCTACAAGGGCATCGATGTCATCGACAACAAGACGGTGGCTATCAAGATCCTGAAAAAGGAGTACGCAGAGAACGAGGAGTTCCTCCGCCGCTTCAGGAACGAGTCAAAGGCTATCGCCGTTCTTTCACACCCGAATATCGTAAAGATATACGATGTAGGATTCTCTGAGAAGATACAGTACATCGTCATGGAGTACATCGACGGTATCACTCTTAAAGAGTATATCGAAGAGGAAAAGGTACTTACATGGAAGGATACTGTACACTTTGTTATACAGATACTCCGTGCTCTTCAGCACGCTCACGATAAGGGCATCGTCCACAGGGACATAAAGCCGCAGAACATAATGATGTTCACAGACGGCACTATAAAAGTCATGGACTTCGGCATTGCCAAGTTCGCCCGTGAGGAGGGCAAGACTGCTACCGACCAGGCCATCGGCAGCGTCCACTATATTAGCCCTGAGCAGGCAAGCGGAAGCGTTACTGACGCAAAGAGTGATATCTATTCCGTAGGCGCTATGATGTATGAGATGCTTACCGGAAGAAAGCCCTTTGACAGCGACAATCCGGTGGCTATAGCAGTTATGCATATGCACGATATCCCTGAAAGACCAAGGGCTATCAATCCCGAGATACCGGACGGTCTGGAGGAGATCGTTCTCAGAGCTATGGAAAAGGCTCCGGAGGACAGATACCAGACTACCGGCGATATGATAAGAGACATAGAGGCCTTCAAGGCAGATCCTTCAACTACCTTCGGATACTATCAGGAGGAAGAAGAGGGAGAGAACAAGGAAGACACTATCCACTTCACCGCTCCATCCTCCGAGAACAATGAGAGAGTGCTCGAAAAGGAAAATGCAGGAAATGCTCCGGTATATGCGGCAGCAGGAGCTGCGGCAGGTGCAGCGATGTACGGTGCACAGCAGAGAGGCTACGGAATGCCTCAGCAGCCGGCAGGCCCCCAGAGATATGCTCCCCAGCCACAGGGCTACTACGATGATGAAGAGGATGAAGAGGAAGAGGAAGAGCGTTCCTCACTTGTTATTCCTGTCCTTACAGCGGTAGTCGTAGTCGTTATCATCGTTGCTGTAATATTCATCGCTTCACTTCTCAGCGGACTGCTCAAGAACAGCGGCAAGAAGAGCGATTATACCATGGAAGACTTCATCGGTATGGACTACAACGAGGCACAGAGCAAGTACGGAAACAGTATCCAGTTCGAGGTAGTAGGCTCTGAATATGACGAGCATCCCGAAAACTCGATCATATGGCAGTCAATAGAAGCCGGAACTGAATTCAACAAGGGCGATACTCTGAAGGTCAAGATCAGTAAGGGTATGGAGACCGTTGAGGTTCCTAACGTAGTAAACTTCAACCAGGAGCTTGCAAAGGAACAGCTGAAGCTGAAGGATCTTGAACCGAAGATCAAACAGCAGTCTGATCCGAAGGTCGAAAAGGGCAAGGTAATCAAGACTGAGCCAAAGGCCGGCGAAATGGCACACAGAGGCTCACAGGTAATTGTCTATGTAAGTATGGGCGCAAATCAGGGACAGTTAGAGGTAAAGGACTTCAAGGGTATGTCTGCTGAGGACGCTGTTGCATTAGCATCCTATATCGGACTCAAGGCCAAGACTGAGCCGCAGGCTTCATATGAGCCGGAGGGCACAGTAGTTGACCAGAGCATAAAGGCTAAGGAAAGAGTTGACGAGGGCACAGAGATCATCCTCTATGTCAGCAACGGAAAGGATCCTGACGGCGAGATACCGTTCAGAGTTGCATTCCCGTCAGATGCAGTAGGACGTTACGTTATCGACTACGTTATCATGGGCAAGGACGGCAAGAGAAGCACACAGAGCTCAACAGTTATCCTCCTCCCTGATTATCCTGACTATGAGGAGATCATCTCCGGTTCAGGCGAGAACGTTCAGGTAACTGTAAAGCTTACGAATATGAACAACAACGCAAGCGCAACGCTTGGCTCATATCTCTTCAACTTCGCTACAGGAAGCATAACTGTACAGAGCGAGGATATCAGAGGCGCATTTGATATGGTAGGAGCATTCCCGGAGCCTGAGACAGAAGCTCCGACAGATCCGCCTTATGTTGAGCCTGATCCAACAGAGCCGCCTACTCAGGCAAAGGATGATCGTGTTGAGGGCGTTAACGGTAAGTATTACGACGGCGCATGGTGGTATTATGAGAATGCCGCAGGCGTAATGGGCGATTGGAGAGACGGTGTATGGTGTGATTATGTTCCCGGAGTCAATGGCAACTGGGAAGGCAATCAGTGGGTATGGAACGACTGATGCAGGATAACACCAGCGGAATAATAACAAAATGCTTAGGGGGACTCTATACTGTAGAGTCCCCTGACGGCATATATGAGTGTAAAGCAAGAGGAGTTTTCCGCAACAGAGGGATAAGCCCCTGCGTGGGAGACAGAGTGGCTCTCGAAAACGGAGTCATAAGCGAGATAGCTCCCCGCAAAAACAGTATAATCCGACCTCCCCTTGCTAATCTTGACCAGCTTATATTCATAGTCTCTACCTGTTCTCCTGCGCCGAATTACCTTATACTCGACAAGTTCATCGCAATAGCGGAGTATAAGGGGATCCGACCGGTGGTAGTGATAACCAAGACGGATCTTGGCGACAGCGCTCCCATACATGAGATATACGGCGGCATAGGGATAGATGTGGTTGATGTGGACTACTCACAGCCGTCAACAGTGGATAAGGTGAGGGAGCTGCTCTCCGGAAAGATAAGCGCATTTACAGGAAATTCCGGAGCGGGCAAGTCAACGCTGCTGAACGCTGTTGATCCTACACTGGATATTCCCACAGCCGAGATAAGCAGGAAGCTTGGCAGAGGCCGTCATACCACCCGCCATGCAGAGCTGTACAAGCTTTCCGGAGGAGGCTACATAGCAGATACACCGGGCTTTTCCACCTTTGAGACGAATCGCTATGATATCATCCGCAAGGAGGAGCTGGTGGGCTGCTTCCGTGAGATGAGGGAGTATACTGACGGCTGCCGTTTCCGTGACTGCTCACACACCTGCGAGAAGGGCTGTGCAGTGCTGGAGGCACTGGACAGGGGCGACATAAACAAGAGCCGTCACGAGAGCTATTGCGCCATGTATGAAGAGGCAAAGCAGCTTAAGGAGTGGGAGCTTAAATGAAAAGATGTCATATTTTTGCCGGCGGAGAGCTGGGGAAGATAGCTAAATACTGGTTTCCAAACCACGGAGGCTATGTGATATGCGCCGACAGCGGATATAAACACGCTAAGAAGCTGAAGCTGAAACCGGATGTGATAGTCGGAGACTTTGATTCCTACAGAGGGAAGCTGCCGGCTGACTGTGAGATAATAAGGACAGTGCCGGAGAAAGACGACACCGATACCCTTATGGCATTAAAGATAGCCATAGAACGGGGCTTTGATCTCATATACCTCTACGGAGCGATGGGCGGCCCACGCTTTGACCATGCTTTTGCCAATATACAGACTATGCTGTATGCCCGTGAGCACGGTGCTGAGCTCATGCTTATCGGAAATGAGCATATACGTATACAAGGTCCGGGCGAGGCGATGTACGTTGAAGAGTCAGGGCGCTGGGGGTACAAGTATTTTTCAGTGTTCGCAATAACTGAGACAGTGAAGATAAGAAGTCTCAGGGGAGTGAAGTACCCGCTGGAAAACTATGAGATGAGGAATTCTTTCCCTATCGGAGTAAGCAATGAAATAACTGACGGACAGGCCTTCCTCGATATCGAAAGCGGACTTGCGCTGGTGATACAGTCCTGATGTAACAATAATCCTCCTGCTGAATATAATGGAGTATATCCAATATAAGGAGGCATACATAATGAAGGTAGTAGTCATCAGAAGCCCGAAGATACTTGCAGGGATATTCAGAGCAATATTCCGGATAAAAAAGGAAGAACAGGAACAATGAAGAACAAGGCGTGCATAATTATGTACGCCTTTTTTATTTGATGACAGACAAATTGGTTTTATTGGAAATATTATTTAATTTATTTCCTGCTCTTGAAATCTGTGTTTTGATGTGATATAATTAATTGTAAGCGTGCATATGCACAAATTATTATTACGAAAAGAGGAAATATAATGCCTGCTAATATTGTTGTCGGAACTCAGTGGGGAGACGAAGGAAAGGGTAAGATCATTGACATAATCTCTTCCCGTGCTGACGTTGTTGTTCGTTCTCAGGGAGGAAATAATGCCGGTCATACCGTTGTAAACAACGGCGAAGTGTATAAGCTCCACCTTATCCCTTCCGGTATACTCTACCCGAATACCCTCTGCCTCATAGGTGCAGGAGTAGTTCTTGACCCCAAGGACTTTATCGGAGAACTTGACAGTCTCGCAGAAAGAGGTATAAAGACTGAGGGACACCTTAAAGTTGACCCCCGTGCTCATATCGTTATGCCATGGCATATCGCCCTTGACGGTCTCTCTGAGGCATTCAGAGGCGGCAAGGATATCGGCACGACAAAGCGCGGCATAGGCCCGACATATATGGACAAGTATGAGAGATGCGGCATAAGGATGTATGACCTTACACATCCGGAAGTGCTTGCAGAGAAGATACAGTCCACAGGCAGACTTAAGAATAAGATAATCACAGAGGTATACGGCGGCGAGCCGTTCGACCTTGATGCCGTTACAAAGGAGTATACCGAGTACGGCAAGAGACTTCTTCCTTATATGGACGATGTTTCTGTTCTCACCTTTGAGGCTGACAAGGCCGGAAAGACTATCATGTTCGAGGGAGCTCAGGCAACTCTTCTTGATATCGATTTCGGTACTTATCCTTACGTTACATCCTCACATCCCCTTTCAGCAGGCGTATGTGTCGGAACAGGCGTTGGCCCTAAGGTAATCACAAACATAATCGGCGTAGCAAAGGCTTATACTACCCGTGTAGGCAAGGGACCGTTCCCGACTGAGCTCGATGACGAGATCGGCGACCAGATCAGAAACGTAGGCGGCGAATTCGGTACTACTACCGGCCGTCCGAGAAGAACAGGCTGGTTCGATGCAGTTATCGTCCGCCACTCAGTAAGAGTAAACGGCCTTGACAGCCTTGCTATCAACAAACTGGACACCCTTGCAGGCATAGATACGCTCAAGGTGTGCGTTGCCTACAAGAAGCCCGACGGAACAATCACAGAAAACTTCCCGCCCACTCTCGAAGAGCTGGTGGGCTGTGAGCCTGTTTACGAGGAGTTCCCCGGTTTCAGTGAGGATATCTCAAAGTGCAGTAGCTTTGATGAGCTGCCGGACAATTGCCGCAGCTATATAGCTCGCCTTGAGGAACTGGTGGGATGCCACGTAAGTATGGTTGGAATCGGCCCCGACCGTGCTCAGATTCTTGAAAGGTAAAATGAGGATAATAAAGAATATTATTGCAGTTGCTGCTGCGCTGACCTGTTTAGTTGGCGCAGCACCGGCATATTCAGCGGTATCTGCCGCTTATTCTGAGGCTGTGACAAACAGCACTCAGACAAAGAATGTTTTTGCTTCCTCAGCCGAGGCAGCAATATATGCAAGAGAGCAGCTTGTAAAGAGAAATACCGATATTTCGGTAACTCTTCCCGGTGATGAGGGGCTTTCAGGCGGCGATCTTATGAACAAGGTGATCGATCTTGCTGTAGCTGAAACAGGCGTCGGCAACGAGGGCGATTATCTCCGCATGAGCATGGCAGGCCATGGCGGAATGATAACCCGTTCATCCGGCCAGATCACTCTTGATATCCATGTGGATTATTACACCGATGCGGAGCAGGAGAAGTTTGTTGCCGGAAGGATAGCAAGCATTATTTCCGGGATAAAGCCTGACGGCAAGTCGGAGTATGAAAGGATACTATCCGCCTATAAATGGGCAACTGCCAATATAAGCTATGCGGACAATATAGAAAATGATGTCGTATTCACGGCTTACGGCGCACTCCATAACGGAAAGGCTGTCTGTCAGGGCTATGCTCAGGTCGTTTACCGTCTTCTCAGGGAAATGGGCATATCCACCCGTATGATAACCGGTGCAGGTACAGGCGGAGGAAGTCATGTGTGGTTGATAGCAGAGGCTGACGGCTGGTATTACTATATCGACCCCACATATGACGGCGGTGAGAAGCCTGAGGATTTCATGTTCTTTATGAAGGGAACAGAGGATTTTGACCTGGGTGAAGCAAAGCATATCCCCAGTCACGGCAAGGCTAAGCTCCCTCATCTTGAGCCGGATTATTATTCGGAGGAATTCAACTCCGAATACCCTATAAATGTTACGGAATATGTTCAGTCATCACCTGCATATCGCTTCATTCTCGGAGATGTGGATCTGAATGGCAGCATAGATGCCTTTGATCTGACGACTCTCCGGCAGGGGATACTCTATGGCATTTTCTCAGAAAGAAGCAGACTTGCAGCAGATGTTGACGGCGACGGCAGCGTTAAGGTGAATGATCTTGTACTCTTACAGTCCTATCTTATGGGCAGAGTAAGCTCTTTCGCTGACAGTGCTGCATTGTGAGAGTGATATGACTATGAAGATCATGAAATGTTTTGCCGCAGTAGCAGCGGCTGCCATAATGCTGGTATGTCCGGCAGACAAATGCTATGCCCGGTACGATACAGCTTCGGCAAGTGTATCTGCTCAGCAGCAGGTATATTCTGCACAGACCTTTGACAACATAGAACTGGCAGCAGATTACCTTAGCTCAGAGGTGAAGAAGCATTCGGCTGAGATACGCATCAGTGCTCCGATCAGTTTCGCCCAGTCCGAGAACTATCTCAGACAATTGTTTGAGACAGCATTTCCTGAGACAGGCAGAGGCAGCGACGGTGATTACCTTCGCTATTCCATAAAAGATCTGTCCTGCGGAATGAGCGGCAATAATAAGATGGTCACATTCACACTGAAATTATTATACCATACCACTTTGTCACAGGAGAGCTATGTTGACAAAAGGGTTAAAGAGATAGAGGATAGCTTGCAGCTTTCAAAAAAGAATGACTATGGCAAGCTCTATGCTATATATGATTGGATCGTAAAGAACGTGACCTATTCTCAGAGCACGGCAAACACTGAGGTGTTTTCCGCATATGGTGCTCTTAAAAACGGCAATGCTGTCTGTCAGGGCTTTTCACAGCTTTTCTACAGAATGGCCATGGATTCAGGTGTATCATGCCGCATTATCGGCGGAACAGCCGGTAACGCAAACCACGCCTGGCTGATAGCGGCTGTCAACGGAACATATTACTTCCTTGATCCCACCTGGGACAGCGCATATAAAGGCAAGATAATGTACTACTTCCTTAGGGGCGAGAGCGATTTTGATTCCTCCGAAGCACAGATGAAGCACACTATGGGTACTGACGGAAATGATATCTATCCTGATTACAATTCTTCCGGATTCAGGAAGCTCTATCCGATTTCAAAGACGAAATATTCAGAAAATAACAGACCCGGCAGCTATGAGCTGGGAGATATCAACGGCGACGGTGTTATAGACGGCTCGGATGCAACAATGGTGCTCAGGGCATACGGCCAGCTGAATTCCTTCGGAAACTGCGGTATGCCGGCTCTTCAGAGACTTGCATCAGATGTCAACAGCGACGGAACTATTGACGGCTCGGATGCTACGATAATACTGAAGTACTTCTCGTATGTCCTCGCAGGTCACAAGATCTCGTTCAAGGACTTTCTCAAAATGTAAAAGTAAGAGGTGGATTTAATGAACAACGAAAACGGATTCGGCGGCTCACCGCTGGATGATATCGAATATACAGCTCCACAGCCAAAAAATGAAGGCCCTACAGGAGTTGCAGCGCCGGTACTTGACGATATAGATTATGTAGCTCCTACAGCAAAGAAGGGCGGCCCTACAGGAGTTGCTGCTCCAGTACTTGACGATATGGCGGGCTACACTCCTCAGAGTGAGAAGAAAGGCGCTCCCACCGGAGTTTCTGCTCCTGTTCTTGATGATGATGTGCCATATACAAGCACTTCCTCTCAGCCTGAACAGCTTGTGCTTTCGGATGAGGAGATAATCAACGGCCTCACTCCCGAGCTTCTGGAGACGTTCAACAAGCTCCCACCCGAGAATCAGCAGAAGGTGCTTGATATGAGAAGAGCACAGCTTGGCGCAGTAGCACCGGCACCTGTTGTTACAGCACCGGTACTTGACGAGGATAATTATACACCTCCTCCGAAGAAGGAAGAGCCTGTAAAGCCGGCTGAGCCGGTAACAGCACCAGTGCTGGACGAAGCTCCCGAGCCTCCGAAGTACGTACCTAAGTTCGTAGACGAAGATCTTGAAAGAGCAAAGCAGGAGGCTTCAAAGAAAGCCGTAGCCGCTCAGCTCGTATCTGAGCAGAAGGACTCTAAGGAGAGTCTCAGGATGATGATCCAGCTCAAGGAAGAGCGCCAGGCAGAGCTTGCAGAAAAAGGATTTAAGCTTTCACTGATAGTGGCACTGATAGGAATAGTTGCCGCAGTTGCATTTTACCTCCTCTATGCAGGACAGCTTGGCCTGAAATACAAGGACGGCCTGAGCGGTATCAGCAATACAGTGAGCAATTCTGCACTGTATTTTGCATTGGCAGCCGGAGCTTGTGCTATATTGCTCATAACCGGAGTAGGATTTGTCAAGTCGCTTACCTCATTGGTGTTCCTGCTGTTGGGAATAGTACAGTTGTTCCCGGGATTAGTGATGATACCTCAGCATGAGGGAAGCATGGTTCTTGTGGGAATCCTCTATGCAGTGGCTTTGATATGCACTGTTGTCGTGTTCTTTATGCTGTCCGGCAGTGAAGCCATAGGCCAGTTCTTTAAAAAGGAAAAATAAAAAGTGCCTGTATAATACTGTAAGGCGCTTTAAATAACGTATGCTAATTTATCGGGGAAAACCTTTCTGAGGAAAGGTTCTTCCCCGAACCCCTTTCCAAAGACT
>JAAYBK010000305.1 GCA_012718885.1 Ruminococcus sp.
CAGCCCCAGCAGAAACAGAGAAGACAGCACGACGGCAATCAGAACCGCCCAAGACCTAATGTCTGGGAACCTAAGAAGCAGACTCCTCCCTCAGAAATGACTTTCGAGGATATGATGAGCCGCTTCAAGCAGTCAAGCGAAGAGCGTATGTGCGACCTTAAGCGCAGCACTGACCGCAAAAACGGTACAAGACGCAAATAATAACATCAAAGCCCGGAAGCATCCTTGCTTCCGGGCTCTTTTATTTCTGTTATATCCTGTACGCCGTCAGCCTCCCATGCTGTTGGATGTACCGTTCTCGTTATCCTGCTTTGCAGTCTCCTTTGCCGCCTCAAAAAGCTCGGTCAGACTGTGATGTTCGTTGATAGTAAGATAATGATCATAGTTTATACTGTTGTCCCTGTAATTCAGTATCATATAGGGCTGTGTACTCATCTTTCCATAGGTACTGTCAGGCTCATCTGTACCACTGACTGCACAGGCTGAGTAAAGCGCAGAGCCGTAGCTCCTGAATACTATGAAATAATCATATCCTGTGATGCCGGACTGCTCAAGCCTGCTGCGGAAATCCTTTATATCAAAATTTGCCGGCACTTCATAGCTCAGGCTGTCATCAGAGCCCACTATGAAATCCTTTCCGCCGCTTATGTCATAGGGCAGATCCATTTCTGTTATAGCTGTCATTCCGGCTTCGTATACTGCGGCAGCTTCCTTGTGCTCCTCAGCATACTGTGCATATACCCATGTATCAAACGCCCAGCCTTCATCCTTTATGTAGTAGGCATACATTACCTCGGAGGTCTCATCGCCTGCCTCGGTATACTCGTCCGAGCCACCGTCCCTGCGGGAATATTTGTACTTTACAGACAATTCGTAAGCCTTCTCGGTCTCAAAGAGCGAAGCTGCTTCTTCGATCTTTTTCTTCTGTTCAGCTTCAAACTCTGCCTGGTTATTAAAGCCGCTGTTGGCATTATTGTTATTGTATTCTATCCTTGCCAGATACTCTCCGTAGGACTTGCCTATGCCCTCACATTCCTCAGGAGCAAGCTCCCTGACCTGTATAACATCGGCGATCTCCATAATATATTCATTTTCCTTATTGTTATCGCCGTCTGTCTCCTCATAGAACTCGTCAACATATTTATCCGAATAGAGTGCATACATGAGCTCCTTTGTCTTTCCCTCATTGCTGTAGCTCATAGCCTCGTCAAGAGCAGCTCTGTAATCAGCCTTGTCAACGGCTGCCGCAGTGGCTTCATGCTTCGGCACTTCACTGCTCGAATCCTTCTTGCTGCACGAAAAACAGCTAACTGCTGTAACTGCTGCTGCAATGACCCCTATCGCTTTCTTCATATTTATTGCTCCTTTCAAAGGCCGCTCACCGGCCGTCCTTTAACCCTTATATTATACCACTTATGCAGTAAATAGTCAATCACAGCTTAAACAACTGTCACAGCAACAGAGAGTTGCTTGCTTTTGCACCGCTGTGATGTTATAATACAGTTGAGGTGATGTTATTATGAATACCAAGGATATTATTCTTGAATTACGTACAAAAAAAGCCCTCTCACAGGAAGAACTGGCTGAAAAGGTATTCGTTACCCGTCAGGCTGTGTCACGCTGGGAAAACGGTGAAACTGTGCCAAATACAGAGACACTGAAGCTGCTCTCACAGCTCTTTGACGTCTCTATCAATACCCTCCTCGGTTCGCCCAGGAAGCTGATCTGCCAGTGCTGCGGTATGCCTCTTGAGGACAGCTCCATGAGCCGTGAACCGGATGGTCAGTTCAACGAAGAATACTGCAAATGGTGTTACAGTGACGGCAATTTCGCATATTCTTCCGTCGAAGAGCTGACAGACTTCCTTGTAGGACATATGTCCAACGATCAGTTTACTCCTGAGCAGGCAAGGGAATATTTCTCAGCAATGCTGCCTACACTGGAACACTGGAAATAATTTCGCAGTAATGCACATATTCTCCGCTTTTATTCCTCTTTTCAAGATTGACATTCTTCATCTTTAATGTTATAATATGTATGTCTGTGTAATAAATAATCAAACGGGCAGTCAAGGGGCACGTATCGTTCTTTTCTGCCTGTATTACGGAAAGAGGTTTATATATGGCAAAGGATAAAAAAATGGTCACTGCGATAACCTCAATGGATGAGGATTTCGCTCAGTGGTATACAGATATCTGCAAAAAGGCAGAACTGGTAGAATACACAAGCGTTAAGGGATGTATGGTCATCCGTCCCTATGGCTACGCTATATGGGAAAATATGCAGAAAATACTGGACGGTATGTTCAAGGCTACAGGCCACGAGAATGTTTGTATGCCTATGTTCATCCCGGAAAGCCTTCTCCAGAAGGAAAAGGATCACGTTGAGGGCTTCGCTCCCGAAGTTGCATGGGTAACTCACGGCGGCAACGAAAAGCTTGAGGACAGACTCTGTGTACGTCCTACTTCTGAGACTCTCTTCTGCGAACACTACTCCAATATCGTTCACTCCTACCGTGACCTCCCTAAGCTCTATAATCAGTGGGTAAGCGTTGTTCGCTGGGAGAAGACTACCCGTCCTTTCCTCCGTTCAAGAGAGTTCCTCTGGCAGGAAGGCCACACTATCCACGCAACCGCTGAGGAGGCTATAGAGGAGACAGAGCGTATGCTCAATGTATACGCAGATTTCTGCGAAAAGGATCTTGCAATGCCTGTTGTTAAGGGTAAGAAGACAGAGAGCGATAAGTTCGCCGGAGCTGTTTCAACTTACGCTATCGAGGCTCTCATGCACGACGGCAAGGCTCTTCAGGCCGGTACCTCACATTACTTCGGCGACGGCTTCGCAAAGGCCTTCGATATCGAATATACCGACAAGGACAACAAGAGAGTATTCCCGCACCAGACAAGCTGGGGCGTTACTACCCGTCTCATCGGTGCAGTTATCATGACTCACGGTGACGACAGCGGTCTTGTTCTTCCTCCGGCTGTAGCTCCTGTTCAGGCTGTAGTTATCCCGATCGCTCAGCATAAGGAAGGCGTTCTTGAAAAGGCCGGCGAGCTCCTCGAAGCTCTCAAGGCTCTCGGCATCAGAGCTAAGCTGGATGACAGCGAGAATTCTCCCGGATGGAAGTTCTCAGAGTATGAGATGAAGGGTGTTCCGGTTCGTATCGAGATCGGTCCACGTGATATCGAAGAGGGCAACTGCATTGTTGCTACACGTTATAACGGCGAGAAGAAAACTGTTGCTATCGCTGATATGCCTGTACTCGTAAAGGCTCTCCTTGAAAAGGATATCCCTGAGGGTATGTTCAATAAGGCTGCTGCTAACCGTGCAAACAGAACTTATGCCTGCACAACTATCGACGAGATCAATAAGGCTCTCGAAAACGGCGACGGCTTTGTAAAGGCTATGTGGTGCGGCGAAGAAGCCTGCGAGGACGAGGTAAAGGAAAAGACAGGCGTCGGATCAAGATGTATCCCCTTCGACCAGGAGCAGATCTCCGATAAGTGCGTTTGCTGCGGAAAGCCTGCAAAGTGCATGGTTTACTGGGGCAAGGCTTATTAATCTAATAAAGGCGCACTTTTAGTGTGATACTTACATAATAGTATATGTCAGTTACTCGGGGAAAACCTTTCTGAAGAAAGGTTCTTCCCCGAACCCTTTTCCAAAGACTTTTAATCTTAATTTTCCCCAGATAGGGCGCATGG
>JAAYBK010000306.1 GCA_012718885.1 Ruminococcus sp.
TATGGCATAGCCGTCGCCCACCTTAAAGGCAGAGCTGTCCTGACAAACCAAGCCGGTTTTTTCATGGCTTGCGCCCATGACCGACTTGCTGAAACCGTTGAACATTATCTCAGTCCTCCTTCCGAAAAGATATAGTTTTTATTACCAACCTGTATCGAAGGGAACGTCGTTCTCATCGGTCTGACTTGTAACGAGCTCCTGGATCTGCTGGCCGAGAAGCTTCTGCTTAGCAGCAAAAACGTCCTCTTCGCCGAGCTCGTGGCCTGTATCGTCGGAGAGAGTCATACTCTTGCTTCCGATCTGTGAAGAAGTAACTGCGATGATCTTTATCATCTGAGCAAGCTGGCCGCCGGAGTAAGCGTGAACAACAGTATCCTTTGAGCCTGTGAACTCAGCGAGGATATTATCGTTAGCTTCCTGACCGATACCGAGAGCAGCCTTGAGGCCGAACTTGTACCAGCTGTTGTTCTGGAGCTCCTTGAGGCCTTCCTTGTAGTCGTCAGAGGGATATCCGTCTGTCATAAGGAAGATAACGGGAGCGAAAGAGAGTGAAGGTGAGTTGAGGAAGCTGTTTCTGGACATTCTCTGGTTGAGCTCCTTGAAAGCTGCGCCCATGCTGGTAACGCCGCTTGCACGGAGTCTTGCCCACTCGAAATCCTCTATCGGGATAGGAGTAGAGTACATCCATCTTACTTCTGTAGAGAAAGTGAGGACAGCGACCTTAACTTCAGTATCAGCCTCGCCGACTCTTCTTATCTCAGGGATGAGCTCTTCCATAACGGTATTGAGCTCGCCCATTTTCTTGCCCTTCATACTTCCTGAAGTATCGATGAGGAAGAAGATGACAAGGCTCTTTCTTGAAACACCTGTGGCGCTGAGGGGATCGTCGTCAAAATCAAGCATATTATCTGCTGCTGCTTCCGGAGCTGCAACATTCTCAGAAGGCTCAAAATCCTCGAGAGATGCTGCTGTCGGATTCTCTGCTACAGCCTGTTCATTCATATTTTCATTGCTCATAATCTACATACATCCTTTCAGTTATGCTGCTAAAGAGGGACAGCAGTTTAGATCTGTGCTTTTATCTCACCGAAATCGATCTCGAGGCCCTGCCATACCGGGAAGCCCTTTCCGGGAGCGATATCGTAGAAGACTCCGTCTGGCATTTTAGCCTTCCATTTTCTGTCTGAACAATTCTTTATACCGAGCACTCCGGGCTTGAGCTTGTTTTCTACCAGCTCTCCGGCGACTGTCATAAAGTCATCGGATTCAGGGTTTACCTCGCAGGTATAGAACTTGCAGCCGAGATAGAGCGGCATACGGTAGGATCTGTTGCTGAAGCCCATTGAAACGAATTCCATTCCGCACTTGGGGCACTTGAATGTCTTTTCGTTGGGCTGGACGAACATTGAGCTGAAATTCGTTCTTCCGCAGCCGCACTGGATTATCTCAGAGCGGAGACGGATGAAGAGCTTCTGCCATTCGTTCTCTATGATACGCTTTGTAGGCTCGCTGATACCAGTAGTAAAGGAGCGGATGAAAGCGTCCTTGATATAATCGGGGTAGATACGCCAGAACTTTATGACGTTATCATGGATGCCTCTTACAGGGCGGTTGGAGCTATCGTTGGGGTCGTATACGAATACAGCGTTCTGACCATAGTGCTTGAGCTCAGAGGACTCTGTAAGGCATACATCTCTTACGACCTTTTCTCCCTCCATAGGATCTCCGCGGAAGAGGAGCTTGAAGAGTACAACTGCAAGAGAGTACTTATCGGTCTGCACATTAGGCTGTGCGATTCCTCTTACTACCTCGGGAGCCATATATCCGGGCTTACCGCCGATACCGAAGTTGCTTCCGTCAGGAGCGATGTTATCACAGTCGCAGACGAGGACAGCACCGGTATTTACGTTTATGAAGAAACCTCCGTCGTTAAGGTCCTGATAGCTCTTACCGGAGCGGTGGAGCTGTCTGAAAGCATTAACGATATTGATAACGCAGGTCACCATAGCGCTTAGGCTTGTGAATTTTACCGGGCGCTTTACAGCGTGTCCGGTAAGCGGGTCGATCTCAAGTTTATATGTATTGAGAATATCGACGAAGGAGTCAAAACCATCGGGCTTGAGCTCCATTATGTATCCGAATGTGCCGTCCGGGAGTTCCTTTGTAAGGTATTTTGGCCAGAGGAACTTATTGCTGGGCGGGCCGTCGGTGATATTTGTCTGAATGTTCTTGCGGAAGGCCTTAGGCTTGTTCATCTTATCGATGTCGTACCATTTAAGTGCCCATTTCTGTCCGTTGAATCTGACGAGGTATACAGTACCCTGTCCGCCGCTTCCGATAACGCTCAGAACCTTGGCCTTGCCGCCGAATTCCATCTCGACTTCCTGGCCAACTTCAAGCTCTACCATTATGATCTCATCCTTTCCGGTTTAGTCAAGCTCATATTCCGCAGCCGAAGACACAAGATTGAACTGTATGCCGTTGACTAAGCAGTATTTATGAACGTATGAATTTTCTATGCAGTGGATAACGAGGTTTGGACAGTAGGAGAATGCGTTTGCATCAATGAACTTGATGCTTTCAGGGAGGAAGAGCTTTCTGAGCTTATCGCATCCTGAGAACGCTTCTGCTCCGATACTGCTTACGGTATCCGGGATATCTATTACTTCGAGGCTTGAGCAGAAGGAGAACGTGCTGTCCTCGATCTCAAGCACTCCGCTTGGAATCTTTACCACGACGAGTTTTGCACACTGGCTGAATGCGCCCTGCTTTATGATCCTGAGCCCTTCCGGGAGGTCGAGACCTCTCAGACGCTTGCAGGATGAGAAGGCGTACTCTCCGATAGCGAGGAGAGTGGACGGGAGCTGTATAGTCCTCAGCGAGCCGAACTTGTCGAAGCAGAAGGCTTCAAGTTTTGTAAAGCCTTCGGGAATGGTTATATTACCGCTGAGCCTGTATCTGAAAGCGGCTCTTGGGGTAAATATCTTTTCGTTGATATTGATCGGGCCCTTCTTGGTTGTCTCCTCATCAGCTGTCTGGGCTTCCTCGCCCTCGGGCAGTATCTTCAGCGGCGATTCATAGGGCCAGCCGAGAAGATAGGTGAAACAGGCGGTAACGAATTCAGCAGCATTTTCTGCGAGGAAGAGGTCAGCTATCATAAAGTTCTTTGCTTTCATGATACCGATCTCGTGGTTCTTATCCTCGAGCATGAGCTTGAAAACGCCCATTTTATACATATTTATAAGGAGACGGCGTTCCTTGTCGTAGTCTGGGATATGATCGTTGAGAAGACCAATGAAGCGTGTCTTGTTGGCAACTGCACGAGGCGTGTGTTGTACAACGATATTGCGGAGCTCAGTCTGGAACTCCATAGTATTTTCAAATCCCTCGACATTCTGCGGGACAGGAGCTCCGCATTCCGGACAGGAAACGAGTTTTGGTTCGAGCGGTGCGCCGCACTTTTCGCATTGCATGGATACCCCTCCTGACAAAAAATATATAGCATTATTACTGCTCATTTTGCATAAAAACACCGAAATTGCGGTGGAATAACAATATCCATCCTGATCACATTGTTATCACATTTAGTATATCACTTTTAAAAAATCTTGTCAAGGGAAAAAGAGGTGAATAAAAAAAATTGAATTATCTTTTACAAATGCGACATATTTTGTTTGTGCACATTGAATCAAAAGGGGCATAAAAAGGGCTTAATCAAATCCTTTTGCTGACTGGATAATGGTAATCTCATATACAAAATGGCGGTTTAGCAGCTCTTATTACCGGTGGTATAATTTTTGATAAAATTGCATATAAAGTCCTGAAAATTATTGTTAAAAGTGTGGGCGTAGTATTTACAATTTATTGTTGAAATTATTCCGGAAATGTGATAAAATAATGAAAGGATATCAAAGAAGAGTCTTGTGAGCCGTGAGCTCCGTCCCGTTTATTGGTAGCACTTGGGGGATAGACGGCGGAGGATATCCGTTTGACGGCTAAAGACATACTCTAAAATATTAAGGAGGTTCAGTGTTAATGGACAAATCAACATCAAAAAAACTGTTCAGATCAGTAGCTGTATGTGCTCTTTCGGCAACAATGCTTTTCTCCGGAAGCTGTGGAAAGCCAAAGGAAGACAAGGTAACTATCGCTGTTATCACAAAGCAGGATATCAGCTTCTGGGGAGAAGTTAAGAAGGGCGCTGAAGACGCAGGCCGTGAGCTTGGATGTGACATTATTTATAATGTGGCAACAAGCGATAATGACTACGCAAGTCAGATAGAGTTTATCAACAATGCTATCAATGACAAGGTCGATGCTATTGTTATCGCTCCTAACGGCAACAAGGAACTCGAAGACGCATATCAGAGAGCTTCTGACGCAGGAATCAAGCTCATAAACATCAACTCAAGATCAGATTTCAAGGACATCATCACCTGTATAAGTTCCTCAGATACAGATGCCGGAGCAGTTGCTGCAAGACATTCAGCAGAAGTTGTTCTGAATAGCACTAAAATGAGAGAGAAGTTCTCTTCTGGAACCGCCCAGGCAAAAGATATCGTAGAAACCGGTAGCGGTGCTATTCTTATCATAGGTCATACTGCTGAAGCAACTGCTGAGCCTCGTATCGAGGGATATGAGAAAGAGTGTATAAATCAGATGATCTCAATGGCTCAGAAGGATAACATCGATATAACAGGAGGCAGCGGAAGACAGCCTTCTCAGGCCGAGCTTGAATCCATGTTTGAGCCGTTCTTTATTGATGACACACAGAGATGCAGTACTGTTGACGCAGCTTATGATGAGACAATGAAGTATCTTACCGGTAAAGACGCAGATAAGATACTGACAATATTTGCTACAAATACAAATACTACACTCGGCGTTTGCAAGGCTGTACAGGAAAAAGAGATGGCAGGAAAGATCCACGTTGTTGGATTCAATTCTGACGAACAGGAAATCAATTACCTCAGATCAGGTGTTGCTGATGGTCTTGTTATCCAGAACCCTTATACCATGGGATACGTTGGCGTTTCCTATGCTAATAAGGCTGTAGATGACAACGCTATACCAGCTGCTCTGGATACCGGAGTAACTTATGTCAGCGCTGACAATCTCAACGACGAATACGTTCAGCTTCTGCTGCATCCTGATACATATTAATGGAGGTAAGAGACAATGGCAAAAGCTAAGAAGAAAAATACATATTCAACACCATATATATTTGCGGCTATTCTGCTTGCTGTAATTTATGTCATAAATACACTCCTCGTTGAGCGTATTTACTGGGGTAACTCACAGGTTTCACAGCAGACTCAGAAGACCATGAACTCTATCAACCGTATGAACGGTGAGCTTCAGAACGTTAACTCAAATGTTCTGCACGTAGTTGCCGGCATTGGTGATGTCTCTCAGGCAGCAGCGGATGCTCGTCTCAACTTCCATAACATCCATGAAGCAATGGATGATTTTGAGAATGTTGAGGGATTATCTGACGATGCCAAGAAAAGATATCGTCACGCTAAGGCTATTATCAACACTTATAACACAAGACTTGAAGAATTCCAGGCAATGTGGAACAAGGCCGATCCTTCAGGAAACGGCAAGCTTGGTGCCCAGGCTTTCGGCGGAGACATGAACGCCCTTTATACACAGGATATCTATCCTCTTCAGGTTACTGCACAAGAAATGCTTCAGGGAACAATCGAAATCGTAAACAGAGATACAAGCAAGAAGATGGCTGCTAATGCAAAGAGATCATATCTTCTTATGATAATGATGCTGCTTGTTGCTGTTCTCGGTGAGGTAGCTATATTCTTCATTGCTCGAAGAGCTAAGAAGGCAAGACTCGAACTCGAAGAGCGTGAGAGAAACCTTGCAGAGGTCGATGCAAAGCTCAAGTCTACAAGACAGAAGGCAAACGATCTGGCTGTTATGAACGTTCTTACAGGTATGAAGAACCGTTATGCTCTTGATAACGATGTAAGCGATAGACTCGAGTCTGACCGCTTCAATATCGCAGTATTCGATATGGATAACTTCAGAAGCATCAACGATACATACGGCTATGATTTCGGTGATGAGTATCTTGCAACTGTTTCTGAAAAGCTCAAGGAAGAATTCGGAAATGTTGCTGAGATCTATAACATCACAGGTAATGAGTTCTGCTTCCTGTTCAATAAGGAGATATCTGAGAGCCAGGCAATGGGTATCGTTCAGAATATCCAGGCTGTAATGAGCAGTCCTTTCGAGGTGCTCAACCTTGCAGTTCAGCTTCCTTGCTCAGGCGCTGTATATCATTATCTCCCCGGCGATTGTCTCAATGTAAACTCACTGCTCGTTAAGCTTGACACAGCAATGAGAAGTGCTAAGATGAACGGCGGAAACATGATAAATACAGTAGTTAATATCTAAGTTCAAACGATATTGCGGCTGTCCCCTGGGACGGCCGCAATTTGTTTTGTGCAAGTTATACAAAGGGAAAGGAAAGGTGAGGAATATTTCTAAATTGACAGGCTGTATGAAAAGTGGTAAAATATACTTATTGAAGATAAAAGGGGGTGAGGGCGTGAAAAAGTATGCTGTTTATGGCGCCGAGACCGGACAATATTACTATCAGTACGCAGATACATTAGATCTGCTTGAAGGAACCGGCTTCGAGAACATAATAACAGAAGAACAGCTCCCCGTAGTTTTTGACGGCAGGGGAGGATATTTCGCCTTCGATCCCGATGATAAGAAATTCGTTGAGATAATAGAATCTGATGAAGAAGTGCCGCTGCCCCTTGAAAGGATGTTCTATGTGAACCAGCCGGAGTTCAAACTGGGCTGGATGTCACCGGAGGGCGATACTTATTCATGCAGCTATACCAATCATACCAAGTGTGCCAAGATGCTGGCAAAGAAGTTTTACCCCCGTGCTAAATTCCCTGAGCTCGCCCTTGACAGAGCGGGCTGGCTTAAAATAATCGATTCCTGGGACGGCTCCGAGCGCCGCCACGGTCAGTTTGTGTATACAGAGCGTGGCCGTGTCACCAAAAAGCAGGCCGACAGATTGTTTGATCTGGGTCTGTATAACAATGAAGAAGTCCGTGAACTCATAAGAACCAGCGAGGACGATTGGTAAGAACATTTCCCAAAAGAGGGGCACCATTGCGGTGCCCCTTAAATATTGCCTGCGAACAATGGGGAATATGTAAATGAAAATTATGAGAGCTCTGTCACTTATTTATGTCTGCAACATTATTAATAAACAGTACATACAACCAAATATCTTCTATTGGAGGATTTGTGCATAAAATATAATTTCTTCTCCTATTTTCTACATAATTTATATTGACTATATTGCTGATATGGTGTATAATATTTTTATATGAATGAACAGCAAAATATATACTGGCGGGGATGATGCCGACAGTGTTGGCTGCAAGGAGGATATTATCATGGGTGAATCAAGATTTATCAGGACCGTTGCCTTTGGTGGTTATGACAAGCTCGAAGTCGTCCGCAGACTGGAGTACCTGAATTCGCAGGTATATGACCTGAGGAATGAGCTGCGTGAGACCAAGCTCCTGCTTGAATCGTATAAAAAGGGTACGGACATCGAAAAGGCACATGAAGCAGTCCTTGCTGCCGAGAGAACGAAGCTGACACAGCTCCAGGTACAGAATGATACCCTTAATACCAAGCTCAAGGCATCCGACGATGAGAATCGCGGCTATACCGATGAGATAAAGGGAATGAAGGATGTCATCGCTGATCTGAATGAACAGCTGAAGAATGCTAATGCCAAGGTAGCTGCTCTCGAGGCACAGAATGAGGCAATGGCACTGAGCAATGTATTCATAGAGGCTCAGAAGTCAGCGTCGATGCTTGAAAGCGCTGCAAGAGCAAAGGCTGATGAGATAGAGGAAAGATCAAAGAAAACGGCTGAGAGTACAGTCAGCGATGCAAATGCTGAGGCTGCTCAGATAATATATGAGGCAGAGAGAACTGCTGCTGAGACCATAGCTGAGGCCAGGAACAAGGCTGAGGAGATGGATACAGCATCAAACAATCTTAAGGCAGTAGCCCTCAATGAGGTATACATAATGAGAGAACAGGTAACGTCACTCCTTGGAGTCCTTGAAAGCTTCAGAGATGATGGTATCGGACGTCTCTCTTCCGCTTCACAGCTTCTGGATAAGACCGAGAATACCTTGAAAGAGGGCGGAGTCCCGGTATTCCGTCAGCCTGACAGCTATGTTGCGGAGCTTCCGGATCCGCCTGTCAGCCTCTACGACAAGATGAGAAATGACAATCAGAGCGAAGAGGAGAAACAGCGGAAAAAGAATGAGCTTGATAAGCTTAAACAGATGGCTGCATCCATAGGCAAGAAGGATAGCGATAAGCGTGAAGATGCCCCGGAGCCTGCAAAGGATGAGCCGGTCATAGAAAAGACGGGAAAAAATACTGGAAAGATCAACCTTGCCGAGCTTGCTGCTAAGGCAAAGGCTCTTGAAAAAAACTGATATGCATATCTGCGGCTGAATAAGGAGTTTATATATGAATGAGATCATTATTGTAAAACCTGAAAAATGCGTGGGCTGTAATGCCTGCGTAAGAAGCTGTCCGGCTCCGGAAGCAAATACCACAAGACAGCTTGATGACGGAAGATTTATAACAAATGTTAATAACGATAAATGTATAGCCTGCGGAGAATGCGTAAAAGTCTGTAATCATGGGGCAAGAGATTATATCGACGATACTGAGGAGTGCTTATCAAAGGTGATAAGAGAGAAGATCGTTATCCTTGCTTCACCGGAAATAAAGACAATACTTCCTTCAAAGTGGAAGGGCGTCCTCGATTGGTTCAGAAAACAGGGATGTACTATCATCGACGCATCATTTGGTGCAGATATATGTACATGGGCTCATATCAGAATGATAGAGCAGAATAAGATAGGAAATGTGATAACTCAGCCCTGCTCAGCTGTAGTAAACTATATCGAGACCTACCAGCCTAAGCTGCTGAAGAACCTTTCACCTATCCACAGCCATATTTCCTGTGCTGCTACATACATAAAGAAGTACCTGAGAAGAAACAACCCTATAGCTGTTTTATCCTCATGTATTGCAAGAAAGTCTGAATTTGTCGAGACAGGACTTGTAGAATATAATGTGACTATCAAGAAGCTCATGGAGTATTTCGACAGGAATGGTATAAATATACCTACTGATTCCGGCGAGGATTTCGAGTATAAATTTGATGAGATACAGGGA
>JAAYBK010000307.1 GCA_012718885.1 Ruminococcus sp.
CAGGCGTGATCTGCTTTCTATGTATCTGCCACAGGAGGCTCACAAATCGTTCACAATGGCTTTTGTTGATCTCGGTGGTGTAGTTTTCCGAACTGCAACCAATGCCGTCAAAAACGGCTCACAATGCGCTGATAGGTTTTCTATCACTTGGCTTTCGTAGAAACAAAAAAGGACTCGATTCCAGTGTTTTCACATTTCGTGAAAACCACTAAAACCGAGTCCGAAACTTTGTATACTATTTTGGGGCAACAAAATCGAGATTTGCCTGTATTTCGACCTATATTCACTCCGAAATTTTTCCTTGTGAGGGTTCAAATCCAGCCAGAGGCCTAAAATACCCCAATGTCATCCCTCATTTTTTCAAGAATTTTTTCGGAATTTGGATAGCAAAAAAGCCCGATATTTCGGGCTTTTTCCTGCATGTCATACTTTTAGTCATGCTAATATGGTTGCGGCGGCTGGATTTGAACCAACGACCTTCGGGTTATGAGCCCGACGAGCTACCTAGCTGCTCCACACCGCGTTCTCTCTGTCATATGACTATATTATTATATCACAGGCAAGAGATATTGTCAACACCTAGATAAATATTTTTTTGTTTTAACTTTAGATACAACAATATCTAATGCGATAAAAAGCTTTGTCTGGCTATGTCATTGTAAGAGACTGTGCTGAGTCTTCATGAGTTATAGTCTCTAAGCGCTGTATACTGCAAATCCGTCTTTTTTCATAAAATATAATTGATCCAGTAATAAGATAAGCTTTCAATTCTTCAAACATATCAGCTTTCATTGTTTATTTTCGCGCTTTATAATATCCAATAATACTATCATCTCTGAAACCGTTGATCAGTTTTAGCTTATGCTTTTGTTTCTTAAAGTCATATGGGACCAGTTCGTCTTCAGACAGCTTATGAGAAGACCACCATGCTTCGCAAACATTATTATCAGCGACCTTTATCGCCCAATATCCAGTCACACCGTTTTTATCTTTGGAAAAACTCACATCATTATCTATAAATTCGTTTTTATATACTAAATAGTAATCAGCTTGCTCCTCGCCTGTTATATAATATGTTCCGGTATCAGGAATATTCAGCTTATTGAAGACAAATTCCTTATTATCATTAAAGAATCTGTAGTTATAAGCGGCTCTCTCATTAATGCTTTTCAGCGAATCAGTTTTGATCTGATCTATTATGCAAGCTCCAAAAACCAAAATTGAAAAGATAAAAAACAAAAACAGTAATATAAATATTCTTGTAATATTACTGAGTTTTTTCTTACCTGTTTTATCTTTATTCATCCCCATATTTCCTCATTTGTTGGTACAACCTCTTCTCTTGTTTCAAGCGAATCCTTATCGATCGTAAATAGTATTGTTCTTTCCTTTTCAACAACTGTTACATATATGTGATAGTCGTCGGATGATATATCGTCTATCTCACAATTGCTGAGGGACACTACATTTTTTCCTTTAAATGACGGTGGAAACGCCCTCACCCTCTTTAACACAAGTTCGTGCTGAAAAATACTGTTTTCTTCAATATAGAAACTATACTTTCCTCTGCTGAAAATCTCGATACTTTTGCTATTAGTATATGAGAAAGCAGCAACTGCCCCTAAAGCAAATGTCAGATAAACTAAAAGACAAATACATTTTAAACTTAACGACTTTTCGTTTTTAGTAAACAACATGAGCAGTGAGATCAAAACTCCCCAAGAAATTAGTGTTGCGGCTATCTGATATTCTTTTGGTATTTCCAAATACAAAAGTATAAGCATTATTATTGGAAACACTGAGCAGATAATGCAAAATACTACAAAGAAAAACTGTTTCAGAACAACTTTCATAACGGCTTCCGTTCCTCCGCCCTACATATTTTTCACCAGTGAAACATGATCCTGCAGGAGTTCATATCCGTTATTCCTGTAGAATCCAAAGGCTGGCAGATTACGGTCAGTCTGGAGGAAGATACGCCTTATTCCCCTGCTGAGGAGCTCCTCCTCGATCATTGACAGAAACTCTGAGCCCAGCCCCTTTCCCTGCACTTCAGTCTTTATGAAGAACTCACCGATATTGTACTCAGTACCCTCCCACCAGTGCTTGATACAGCCCAGGGATGCGCCTGCCAGCTCGCCGTCCACGTAAAGGCCGAAGGTAAGCGAATTACCATTGCCCATGAGATCGGAGATGTAGCTGTGGAGCTGGATATCGTCGCTCCAGTCATCGTTCCAGGGCTCTGCGGAGAATACGGCAGAGAACAGTTGCTTAACTGTGCCTATATCCCTCATGCTCAGTTCTTTTATCTCTGTCATAATTATCACCTCCGTTCTGATATTTGTTATGATTACAGCACGATTCGCTGCCTTTGTCAAAGCTAAAAGGGACTGCAAAGCGGAGTCTCCTATGGCGGAATCGCAGGTTACTTAATATGAACCATAAGTTTACGGCTCGGCAGTCCACTTTTCCGTTAATGGGAGTCGCCCAAAGCAGTCCCTTTTTTATCCGCTCACAAAAGGAGCGTATTAATTATGCATTATCGATAAGTTCCTGTCTCAGGAGTGTGATATCGAAGGCGGTTATAATGCCGTCACCGTCAAGGTCGCTGGCCTTCCAGTCGGTCAGGCTATCCGTTCTTCTCAGGACGAAGCGCTGGAGCATTACCAGGTCCGCAAGGTTGGTGCTGCCGTCCTTGTTCACATCACCGGAAGCTTCCTCCACAGCAGCCTTCCTGCCGTATACAGCCAGTTCAGCAATATTGCAGCAGTAAACACTGTCCTTATTGTAAGAGTTTGCCGGCGCTCCCTCCGGCACTTCGTAGCGGACGTATCTCGCCTTCACTCCTCTCATCTCCGCCGTATATTCCATTCCGAAGCCGGGCAGATAATCCACTGTATGCACCTTCGTCCAGTTCGTTCCGTCGGCAGATACCAGTATCCTTCCGTCAGTCATACGGTACTCATAGCCATTTCTTGCACAGTAACCAATGTTACTTATGTCGTAGAGCTCCCCAAGGTCAACCTGTATCCAGCCGTCACCAACTCCGTCAAAGTATGTGGAGGTATCTCCGTCAAAGGCCTTCTCATAGCTGGTGGATGCATCGTCCTTCCAGGAATTGCTGCCGGAGATTGAAACGGGAGTTATCTTCTCGTCCTTCTCCCCTGTTGCAGGCAGTCCGTAGAGTTCAAGCTCTGCCACATTACAGCAGTAGGTGCTGTCGTTATTGGAGCTGTCCGCAGGCTTTCCGTGGGGAACGGCATAGCGTATATAGCGTCCTCTTACCGCCTCAACGCCCTTCAGCAAACGGTAATGCATACCGTAGGATGGCTTGCTGTCGATAGTTAAGAAGGTCTTCCAGTTCTCCCCATCATCGGAATACTGGAAAAATCCGTCAGTCATGCGGTACTCGTAGCCGCTTCTCGGACAGTATCCCAGACCGGAAATATCGTACTGCTGTCCCAGGTCTACCTGGACCCAACCGTCGCCTACGCCGTCAAAGTATGTGGAGAGGCTTCCGTCAAAGGCCTTGATGTAGCCTGTGGAGCTGTCGCTCTTCCAGGAATCTGTGCCGGTTATGACTGCTCCGGACAGATCTATCTTGTTCTCAAGCTGTCCGCCGCCCTTTACTCCGTCTATGATGAATGTGGTGACAGAGTTCGGAGCCAGATCCACATTGAGGTAGCTGCCGCTGAGCGAGACCTTTCCGGCATCCTTCCAGTTCTCGGTCTGGCTGGTGCGGATGACCTGTGCAGAAGAGCCTACCTGCGAGAA
>JAAYBK010000308.1 GCA_012718885.1 Ruminococcus sp.
GTCTGAGAATCAATATAAGTGGTTATTGAAGTTGGGACTGAGGTATCTTGTATAACAACACATTCTCTGCCGCAGACAGTGTCTCTTCCGATTATCGCCCATTCTTCCTTTGATTCAGGATAAATGCCGGAAAACATCCCTTTATAATCCCACTCTGAAACACCATGGAAATTATATATAGGATCATCAGAAGGAGTATCATATAATGAATCTACCGTAAACCAACGATGCGCATAGTCAAAAGATGTATCTACAGGCTTGACTGATATTCTTTTGTTCTTGTAAAAATAATAAATAAAGTTCAAGTCATAACAATTTTCCGGGTTATCTTCAATATATCGGTCATAGCTGTCTACTAAAAGGGCTTTTTCACTTTTATCATATTCCATTTTTACATCAGTGATACTCTTGTAGGAACCTGAAAAATATTCTGCTTTATATGAGAGTGTCATCTTGTTAAAATGACCTGGTATGTCTGTACAGAGATCGATAAGTACATCCTTATCGTTGAAGACTGTTTTCTCATCATCGGCTTCCTGTTCGTCGATGGTATCTGATGCTATTTTATTATCAGAGCTGTTCTTATTGTTCTTGCTGTTTTTGTTCAGCAGGGCAACGCTGCCGATCACCATGCCTGCAACAAGTACGAATGATGCAGCCATTGTAATGGGCTTTATCCATGCAGGTCTTTTTACCCGTTCAACTCCGCTGACGGTGTTTTCTGACTGTTCGTTTATATTTTTATCGATCTCGTTCTTTCTCATAGTATACCTTCTCTCAGTTTTTTCAAGCAGCCTTTCAAACTGCTCTTTACTTATATCCGGACAATTATCTGTAAGCTCTTTCATTGGCTCATCCTCTGCATCTTCAAGCATATCGAATACGTTCTTATTCTTCATAGCTGCTTCTCCTTTACTCAAGTATATCTGCTTCAACAAGCTTTTTCCTTAGCTTTCCGACAGCCCTTGTACATCTTGAACGAACTGTTGAAGCCGTCATAGAGATATTTTTTGCTATTTCTGATGATTTGCGGTTATAGTAGAATTTCTGTATGAGTATCGTGGAATCCGGTTCGCCCAGCTCATTTATGCTCCGGAGGAGTACCCTGCGTAGCTCTGAACCGTCAATGTGCTCATCCACGCTGAAATCGGAAACAAGATCGACCATATCATTCTCATCTGCATAAGCAGTGTGGCTGTTTGCAGCGGAAAGGCTCCTGAATCGGTCGATAGCAGTGCGTTTGGCAACAGTTCCTATGTATGCCTTTACATCAGTCGTATACTTTTCATCGTATTCAAATTTTATGAATATATCTGCGAAAACATCACAGAAACACTCTTCTATATCTTCCTGAGTCCCACAGCTTCTCAGCTTGTTGAACACTATTGCATAGACATATTTCCCATACTCCTGCATAAGCGCCCTGTGGCACTCCGAAGGAGAATTGCTGAGGAGCTCTCTCAGCTCTTTCCCTGTCATGCTTATTACCTCCATATTTCTGGTGTCAAGATAGAACTTTCATAAATAACATTCGCAGCCGGATATAAAAGTGCTGCATTCAGAAGAATATTTTTTGTAAAACCGATCGGTATGCGGCCTGAACGTATCAAAAATCTCCTTTCCATATCAGCTGCGGAAAGGAGACTTGCTTTTTTATCAGTTACAGGATTTATGTTATTTGCGCTTTGTCAGGCGTTTTACAGCTTTATCACAGCCTCTATACCCTTATCAACAGCCTTGCGGAACTTCTCTCCGTCAGCAGGACTGCCTGCAACTGTTCCGTAGTGTATCGGTATAGCGTACTTAGGACGGATAGTATTCACAAGCTCCGCAGCCTGTGCAGCGTCGGTGGTGTAAGTGCCGCCTGCGGGAATGAGAGCGATGTCGCACTTCACCTGATGGTTATCGGGAGTGATATCCGTATCACCTGCGATGTAGATTCGGCCGTGGTCGGGACTGTCGATGATATACCCCAGCCAGCCGTTGGACTGCGGGTGGAAGGGCTTACCGATATTGTATGCAGGAACAGCCTCGAATCTCACTCCGAGAACGTCGAACTTCTCGTCTGCGGACACCTGCTTCACAGTCAGACCAAGCTCATTCGGTTCGTTCATTGAAGCCGGACAGACTATGACAGTGTCGGACTTCATGACCTTGCGGATATCATCAGG
This sequence comes from Ruminococcus sp., assembly GCA_012718885.1. GTDB lineage: Bacteria > Bacillota > Clostridia > Oscillospirales > Ruminococcaceae > Ruminococcus. The sequence continues at coordinate 2,172 of JAAYBK010000308.1, forward strand.
GGAGTAGTGGTCGAAGTGGCTGTGTGTGATGAGGATAATGTCGGCATCGTGCGGTGCGCAGTTGATGTTGTACGGATCGGAGTAAATGATCTTTTCTTCGTCAACGCGGATACTGCTGTGTTCGTTTATGGTTATGAAATCAAGCATGGTGAGAACTCCCTGTCGGTATTGTTTCTAAAATTATATCATATATCTGTGGGAATAGCAAGCATATTGAAAAAATGAGAACAGCTTAAGGGAAGCACTTATATAGAAGTATGTGTCAGTTACTCGGGGAAAAACTTTCTGAGGAAAGGTTCTTCCCCGGACCCCTCTCCAAAGACTTTTAATCTTAATTTTTCCCAGATAGGGCGCATGAAAGTAAAA
>JAAYBK010000309.1 GCA_012718885.1 Ruminococcus sp.
GACTGACTGCCGCTATATGCCTGCTTCAGTGGTGGTGCCGTGACCTGGGAAGCCTCCCCACCTTCGTTGCTATATATGCAGCCGGTTTCCTGCTCAGGATATGCTACCCTAAGGCAAAATTCTCAAAGAAGAAGCTTGTGGGCGCAGGTGCAGTTCTTGCGGCTGTTGCAGTTGCAGGAATGAAATTCGCTCCGGCCTATGTTCAGGACAGACTTCACGTTGATATATGGGCTGATAAGGACGGCAACGGCTATCAGCAGTCTCAGGCTCTCATTGCTATTGCCAACGGCGGCTGGTTCGGAAAAGGCCCCGGCCACGGAGACCTGCATAACGTCTTCGCCCACAAAAATGATATCGTTTTCGCTTCTATCAGTGAGGAGTGGGGGCTGCTCTATGCGCTTATGATGGTGCTCGCTATCCTCATTATCATTGCCCTTCCGCTCATCAATCCGCCACGCTCATACTTCCACGGCACTATGTCTGCCGGTATAAGCGCTGCATTCACTGTGCAGATGGCTCTTAACATTTTCGGTTCATGCAACCTTATCCCTTTCACAGGCGTTACTATCCCCTTCATCTCCACCGGCGGAAGCTCCCTGATGATAAGCGGATTTATGGCAGGTATGCTTGTTGCCTGTCAGTCTCCGACCATGAAGTCTCCTCATCTCAATGAGCAGATACCCAGGAAACAGTTATACCCCAGAAGGAGAAAAGCCTAATGAAAAGCATTAAAAGATGTCAGAAAATAATCAGTCTGTTCATTGTTATGTTTATCATCGGAATGGTCATTCTCGTTGTCAAGATACAGAGAGAATCGTCGTTCTATATGATAAATTCCGATACGCTCTCACTCGGTAAGGTCTACGATAAAAACGGTGATGTGCTCTTTGACGGCACCGGTGAAGTCGAGTCCCCTGCCGGATATCTGACAGATGTGGGTAATCTTATCGGCGATGACAAGGGACAGATGGGAAACACCCTCGTCGCAAATAACCTGAAAAAGCTCAACAACTACAGCTTCTCTACCGGCCTGAAAAAATCCGGCGGAAAGGCTGCCATATATACCACTCTTGACCATAAGGCAAACCGTGCGGTATATGATGCGTTTGCCGGCAATGACGGATGTGCCGTAGCATATAACTACCAGACAGGTGCTATACTCGTCTGCACAAGCCTCCCCTCTGTCGACGTCACTCAGGGCTACGATGATATCGAAAAATTTCGCCCCGGTACACTCTTTTCAAAGAATATGTGCAAAACAGTACCTGGTTCTACACAGAAGGTTTCCACTCTTATCGCCGCACTTGAAATAATGGGACCGAATAAGCTGTTTGCGAAAAGATTTGACTGCACCGGCTCCTACCATAATAAGGGCGGAAACGATATAGACTGCCACCAGTCCTACGGACACGGCACTCTCGATATACAGGGCGCTGTCGAAAACAGCTGCAACCCGTTCTTCGCACAACTTATCGAGGATAAGGATATGCCGCTCAATAAGATCAAGGACGTTTATGCGGATATGGGATATGCACTGAACGGTGCTGATGAAGACTATATCGACATCAACGGTATCAAGTGTGAAAAGGCTTCCACTACTCTTATCGATCCCTATGAGTTCAGGACACAATGGGGCTGTATCGGTCAGGGCGATACACTGGTAAGCCCTGTACAGCTTATGATGTGGGAAAGCGCTATTGCCAACGAAAACGGCAAAATGACTATGCCTTACCTTATCGATCATATCACTGACGTCAACGGAAAGGAAAAGGAAAAGGCTAAATTCCAGACCAGTGAGCGTCTGTTTGCTTCTGATACAGCTTTAACGGTCAAAGAGATTCTCCTTACCAACGGCCAGAACCACTACGCATACTCAATCCCCGGCTATAATATCGGCGTAAAGAGCGGTACTGCTCAGGTCCTTGAAGGAGAACAGGAAAACTCACTCCTCACCGGCTTTGTGGACAATCCCGATCTTCCGATAGCCTTCTGTGTTCTTCTCGAAAACAAGAACAACACATGGGTGACTACAGACAGCATCGTAAAGGTTATGCTGGATTCCCTTTCAGGTGATAATGGTAATGAATAATCGTCGCAATATACAAAGGTTTAACTTTCTATTGTGCAGATTGAACAAATTTACTAAAATCACTTGTAAATGCTTGCGGGTTATGGTATAATATAGACATAAAATTTATGCTTTGTTTTTACAAAGCTTAAAGGAGGACCACTATGAAAACAACCATCACAGCTAAGAAAATGCAGATACCACAGAACTTCACTGAATATGCAGAGAAGAGGATCGATTCAAGACTTGGAAAATTTTTCGGGGATGAGGCTGATGCAAAAATTGTTTTATCAGAAATAAAGACACAGATCGTACTTGAGCTGACTGTTAAATATAACAGCATGATCTACCGCTCAGAGCGTTCCGCAGAGGATAAGTATGTTGCTCTCGATGATGCTATCGATAAGATCATCAGACAGATCAGAAAGAATAAAACTAAGATTGAAAAGCGACTCAAGGATACAGCTTTCAAGGAGGCTTTCGCTTATCCTGTTCCTGATTCCGTTGACTACGAGGTCATCAAGCATAAGAAATTCAAGATGCGTCCTATGGACATCGACGAGGCTATCCTCCAGATGAATATGCTCGACCATGAATTCTTTATGTTCACCAATGCTACCACAGGCGAGATAAATGTTGTTTATAAGCGCTCAGACGGAAACTACTCTGTTCTTGAGCCTGACAATACCTGATATATTCTATGCGGGACTTCTGTCCCGCATATTATTTGCTTCAATAGATAAATAGGAGGATGATACAATGGATATCAACAAAAAGACTATTCTGGAAAAACGAATAAATATGGTTGGAGATGCCCTTAAGAAGAACAATATGGAATTCTATTATGCCCCAACTAAAAATGATGTCTGTCCTATCGTTGAGTCACTGATGAAGGACGGCAATATCGTCACTCACGGAGGTTCTGTAAGTATTGCAGAATGTGGCCTCAGCGACCTTCTCAACTCCGGCAGATATATATACCTCGACCGCTCAAAGGCTTCCTCTCCGGACGAGGTCGTTAAGATCTACAAGCAGGCATTCACTGCTGACGTCTATATCTCCAGCACAAATGCTGTTACTGAGGACGGCGTGCTCTATAACGTTGACGGAAACAGCAACAGGATAGCTGCTATCGCCTACGGCCCGGAATCTGTCATCATTATCGCCGGCTATAATAAAATTGTGCGTGATCTTGATGAGGCTGAGGTGCGTGTTAAAACTGAGGCTGCTCCGCCTAACTGCGTCCGCCTTGAGTGCAATACATATTGCGGAGAAAAGGGATACTGCGTTTCACTGAACTCTAAATCTCATCAGATGTCGGACGGCTGCTCCGGTGACGGCAGGATCTGCTGCAATTACCTCATATCCGCACAACAGCGCCATAAGGGCAGAATAAAGGTCATAATAGTCGGTGAGGAGCTGGGATATTGATCCAGTGAAAAAACTAATAGACATTATATTTTGGGGGTGTTAATGATATGGATAACAAAGTAGAATTCGACAGATTTGTAAGAGAAATTGATCAATACAGTATCCCCGATCTGGAACTGATATACCAAACGCAAAAAGAATTGTA
>JAAYBK010000024.1 GCA_012718885.1 Ruminococcus sp.
AATTTTCCCCAGATAGGGCGCACCCATGTATTACTACATGGGCTTTTTTACTTTCGTGCGCCCTATCTGGGGAAAATTAAGATTAAAAGTCTTTGGAAAGTGGTTCGGGGAAAACCTTTCCTCAGAAAGGTTTTCCCCGAGTAACCAACATATACTGCTATATAAGCATCACGCTTAAAGGTGCTTTTTGTTATTACTCGAAAGAATCAAGGTCGATATCCTTTAAAAGCTCCTTCAGTTCAGCAAGCTCGTCAGCTGTAAGTGTGACACCCTTGCCCATTCTTGAATGATCCGGGGCCCATTCACGAATATCATACTTAGGTTCGTGCTCGTTCCAGCTAACCATATTGAGTTCTTTTTTCCATCCTTTAGCGTTCTCAGAAAGAACACCGATCTCTTCTGTGATCTCATACTTTAATTCTGCCATTTTAACTTCTCCTTTCTGTTTATGTTTATGGCTTATTTATTGTATCACAAAATGAGCAGTTTGTCCATACTATTCCGGAAAATTTTTCTTATATTGATATGCAGAGATAGCTAAGCGCCTTAGAATAGAGCTGCTTCGGCCTTATTTTTCCGTTTATCATCATCTCCGTAAAATCAACAGCGTCCTCCACGTTTCTTGAAAAATCCGGGATAGATTCTTTTTCGCCGCTGCGTTTATCCTCGGCCTCGACTCCGTATGTATAAACGCTGTCACCGAAAAAGCTGACCCTTCCGGCCGTAACTCTGTAGGCCACCTTGTTGTCGCCGTAGACCTCCATGTAAACTGTCCTGTCACAGACTTCACGCTTTATCTTTTTTACTATGCTGAACATTTATGTTCTCCTTTCTTTTTTTCTTCTTACATTATACCACTTTATCTCCGCATTGTGAACGGGGCAAAAATGCTTCTTTGTGCAGATTCTTGCCGAATAATGAAAAAACGCAGCCGGAGCTGCGCTTTTCAGATCGTAGTTATCAGAAAGCAGAAGGTAGTATTTTCTGTCAGGTCAGATCGCTTATCTCCATGAATATCCGCTGCATTTCCATATCAGTCTGTGCGATACGGTCTGCACAGTCACGTAGCTCCTCGGATATCTCCGGAGGTATCGCTGCTGTGGTCTTATATTTCAGCTGATGTTCAAGGCTTGCCCAGAAGTCCATAGCAATGGTGCGTATCTGTATCTCTACCGGTGCATAGGTCTTATGTGTTGAAAGGTACACCGGCACATTCACTATCATATGATAGCTACGGTAGCCGCTTGGCTTCGGGTTCTGAATATAGTCCTTCTGCTTGATTATGATAAAATCATCTCTTCGGGACAGCATATCCACTATAGAGTATATATCAGTGATATAATAGCAGGTCACTCTTATACCGGCTATATCCAGCAGATTCTTCTTTGCAGCCTCTGTTGTCAGCGGAAGATCTTTTTTCTGGAGCTTTCCTATTATTGACTGTGGAGATTTCAGGCGGCTGTCTATATTATGTATGGGGTTGCGCTGAAATTTCACGCTGAATTCGTTGTCTATGATACTGAGATATGTTCTTACAACTTCTATTGCCGAATCGTATAGGTGCTGGAGCTGCATGAAGTCGTATAATACTTCCGCAACCTGTTCCCGCATATCCTCATCCTTCGGCACGACTGCCGGCAGATGATCGAATGTCTGCTTGAAAAAATCCTTTTCGCTCATATGTATCCTTCCTTTCTCTATGATCTGATTATATCATATATCCGTATTTTGTCAACGGGAATAATGTCGTTTATTCTCCTTCGCCCTCGGTGTAGTCGAATTTGTCTGTTACCTGTGCAGCCTTGCTGAACTGTGTTTCGTAAAGCTGAGTATACACTCCGCCCTTTGCCACAAGTTCACTGTGAGTACCTCTCTCGGCAATGCCTCCGTTGCTTATAACGAGAATCTCGTCTGCTGCAAGTATAGTTGAAAGGCGGTGCGCTATGAGTATGCTGGTTCTTGAGGCTATCAGCGGCTCTATTGCGTCCTGTATCTTCTGCTCTGATATGGAATCAAGGGCAGATGTTGCCTCGTCAAATATCATCAGAGCCGGATCTTTCAGCAGTACACGGGCAATTGATATCCTCTGCTTTTCGCCGCCGGAGAGCTTCAGTCCTCTGTTGCCTACTACGGTATCAAGGCCGGTCTCCTGATTCTGGATAAAGTCGTAGATATTTGCTTTCTTGCAGGCTTCTATGAGCTCTTCCTCTGTTGCGTCAGGCTTGGCGTAGAGCAGATTATCCCTTATAGTGCCGTTGAACAGATATGTTTCCTGGCTCACTATGCCTATATTGTCACGGAGATATCCCAGGTCTATTTTCCGCACATCAGTACCGTCGAAGGTGACTGTACCGGCAGTAACGTCATAAAGTCTCGGTATCAGGTTCACAAGTGTGCTCTTTCCCGAACCGGAAGGGCCAACCACGGCTATACATTTTCCACTGTCCAGCCTGAAGCTTACGTCATCAAGTATCTGACGCTCCTTGTCATAATAGAAGCCCACGTTCCTGAATTCAACTCTGCCCTGTGCAGGCTCAGCCGGTTTTACGGCGTCAGGAGCGTTCTCTATCTCCACAGGCATATCGTAATAGTCAAATATTCTTGTAAACATAGCCATTGAGCGGATCCAGTCCACCTGTATATTAAGGAGCTGGTTCACCGGACCGTACATCTTGCCGAGAAGAGCCACAAGAACGGTGATATCGCCCACAGTCAGGGATGAGTCATACTTCATCATGAGTATTCCGCCTGCAAGATATATCAGCATAGGACCGATGCTTGAAAAGGTGCTGAGTGCAACCCTGAACCAGCGTCCTGCCATACCCTCACGGATATTCAGCTTTATCATGCGTCGGTTTACGTCCTCGTATTTCTGGTACTCCTTTTCTTCGGTGCCGAAGAGCTTTACAAGGAGCTGTCCGCTGACGGACATAGTCTCATTGAGTATGCCGTTTATTTCGTCGCTGCAGGCCTGGGATTCCTTGGTTATCGTCCATCGTGTCTTGCCGGCAGTTCTTGTCGGGATAACGAACAGCGGTATAACAACGATGCCCACTATTGCCAGTATCCAGTTCGCCCTGAACATCACTATCAGCGCCACTATAAGCGTTATGGAGTTTGACAGTATGCTTGTGAGCGTATTTGTTATTATCTGCTGTACGCCGGAGATATCGCTGGTCATTCTCGTTATGATATCGCCCTGATTATTGGAAGTGAAGAATCGCTGGGACATCTTCTGCAAATGGCGGTACATCTTGTTCCGCATATCAAAGGTGATGTGCTGTGCGATCCAGGTATTCATATAGCTCTCCAGAACACCTATCAGGTTCGCTCCGAGTGTGACTGCCAGCGACAGGACTATATAGAATATCAGCTTGTTCATGCTCTCGCCGATAAGTCCCTCATCGATTATCTTACCGGTGAGGACTGACGGAAGCAGATTCAGGACTGATGATACAACTATGGCTATGAATACGATTATCATCTGCTTCCAATAGGGGAGGAGATATGAGAATATCCTCTTAAGCAGACCTTTTGTTACCTTTGGTGCATTTTTCTTTTCCTCATCTGTGAGGAAAGCTGCACCTCTCGGACCTCCTACAGGTGGCAAATTTGCCCCCTCCTTTCAGCTCTCTCAGTTATTCTCAGCTGTCACCTTTGCAGTTGTTGTCTCTGTTGTGTCCTTGGCAAGCGGTGCGGCAGCCTTTTTTGCAGCCTCCGCCCAATTGCTCTTTGCTGCCATTTCATCAGCCTCCTTCATGCTTTTGTCAAAGCTTGCCGGAAGCTGTTCCGGTGAATATACCGCTGTTTTCTTTGACACGGTATCTATTGCTATCATTATGCCCTTTCCCTCAGGGAAATGTCTCTCAAAGAGCTCCTTTGCAACCGTCTGAACATTCTTGCTGTTCTTCTCTGTCCTTATAGCCGCAATGGCAGCCGGAGTATCTGAGGATGAGAGAAGCTTGTCTATTTCCGCAACCTCTGCGTTGCTGAAGGCCTCGGCCTCGTCGAATACTCTCTCCGGACAACTCTTTCCAAGTCCCATTATCCCTGTAACCGCAGCAGTATAGTCGCCGTTGACGATATCCCTTGTGGCAGTAAAGAAGGCTTCTTTTTCAGCCTCTGCTCCGATACGGTGAGTGCATACGCCGGTCTTATAGAGGTGATCCTCGTTGGTGTCGTTGTTTATCAGGAGGAGCAGGCCGTTGCCCTCGCCGCCATATATAGTGAAATAGGCCTCGGCGGCATAGGTGTAAGGAGCTTTGTTCTTTAGGTCGCTGACAGTGACTACTGCCGCATTCAGCATATAATCAGTGTATATGCCGCCGATGAACTCCTCGCAGCTCTTCTTCTGCTCATCTGTCATAAGATGAGCCAGGTCGTATACATATTTTCCCGGCTCTGCCTTGAGCTGGTCATCATCCTTTGCAGGAGGTTCCGTAGCTTTCTCGCCGGAAGAAGCTGCCTCTGTGGTGGTTTCCTCCTCTGCTGCTTCACTGACAGCGGCTGTCGTGGGAGCGATATCCTCTGCCTTTTCAGTCTTTTTAAACGAGCATCCGCCTGATATAGTCATTATCGCTATTAACAAGGCTGCTGCTGAAAATTTTTTCAAAAAAATCATTCCTTACTCTTGTAATATACTTAATATTTTAGTATAATTTAATAGAAAAATCAAGTGGAAACCTCTAATTCGCTTTATTTTAAATTTTTATACAAAGGAGGATAAAATGGATTATTACATTAAAGGCAGTGATATCATAGTTTCTGAGCCCGACCTCGATCTTGATGAAACGCTGGACTGCGGTCAGGCATTCCGCTGGAAGAAGATACCTTCGGACTACGAATGTACATACACCGGCAGCTTTCTCAACGACTGCCTCACTGTTTCAAAGCTCAGAGAAGGAGAATTCATCTTCCATAACGTTCAGGAAAATGTATTTCTCAGCAAATGGCTGGGGTATTTTGACTTTGACACGGATTATTCCGAGCTGAAAAGGCAGTTCTCCGAGGATGAAACTCTGGCCAAGGCCTGTAAATTTGCCGGCGGGATAAGACTTCTCAGACAGGACAGCTGGGAATGTCTTATATCCTTCATAATCTCGCAGAACAACAATATCCCACGTATCAAGGGCATTATCGACAGGCTCTGTGAGAACTATGAGGGCAGGTTCCCAAGCCCGGAGGAGTTTGCCTGCGAGACCGAGGAAACGCTGTCTTATCTGAGGAGCGGTTTCCGGGCAAAGTATCTCTGCGACGCAGCAGGCAAAGTCAGCTCCGGTGAGACTGTTCTCGACAATATCGCCGGAATGCCGATGGATGCTGCAAGAGCTGAGCTTAAAAAGATAAAAGGCGTGGGACCA
>JAAYBK010000310.1 GCA_012718885.1 Ruminococcus sp.
GACTGACTCAAGCTTCCTAAAATTCGGACGTTTCTTTTTTACGGACATCACAATGCTGTCGCATATGGTGATTCCGTTAGCATTCTGGATAGCCTTTTTCTTCATTAAAGTTCAATATCCTTTATAGATGATGTGATCCTGCCTATAACGACAGGTATAATATTAAGATTTGAGTAGCTGTCTGTAAGCTCGGCAGCTTCATTTACTGAGCGCACAACAAGAACAGCATTCTTTATATCTGCGTCGATATTCTCGTCAATGAAGGGCAGCACAGTCCCATCAGGCACAGATGAAAGAAATACGAAGGATGCAAGAGAGAGCGAGTTATCATACAGATAATCCTCCGGGCACTTACAGTAAAGATTGTCGCTGAAGGAGTCTATTATCTCCTTTACCAGCTCTGCCAGTTCATCGGGAGCGTTTATTGTCTTTTCAATGAAATTCTTATATCTGCTACTATAATAAATAACGTTATGCATCCTCTCATTTTCAAGCATGAACTGGGAGAGAGATATAAGAGTTTCTATCAGCGTGTCAAATACAGGCAGAGTATACTCCGAATCCTCATAACATTTGAGGTTGAGGAATATGGTAGAAGGCACATCTATGGGGAGGCTGTAGTCCTTGACGATGAAATCATCCTTTTTGGAACTCAGCTTCCAGTGGATGCGGTTCAATTTATCACCGGGAATATATTCTCGCAGGTCAAACACCTCTGAGGGATCATCTCCAGGCTTATTTTCAGAGAACATCGAGCTCTCCTCGTTGACACGGTCGGTATAATTAACAGTACCGTTGATCTCGTGGCCTTCAGGCATAACAGAAATTTGTGTGGATATGCCTTTACCTATCCTGAACCTGAATATGCGGAGCGGATCGAAAATGTTGATATAAACTGTCCTGATATTGATAATGCCGCAGAATCTGGAATTGAGCTGGAAGGTAACACGCTGGGAGTTCCTTGCCTGTATTGGAACGAAAAGATCGAAAGAGGTTATCTGGTTGCTGAACAGGTTGTAGTATTCGATCCTGACCTCAGCCTTACCGATAGGCAGTATGCTGCGGTTGTTGATGCAGAGCTGCACCGGAAAAGGTTCGTTCTTTGCAACAGTGTTATCCTTCAGTGCAAATTCAGCCGAAATGAGTTTTTTGGTGATAAAGACTGAAAGGAACATTATTACCGGTATTGCTATCATAACTATGAGAAGTACAAGAGCAAAATCCCAGATGTAAAGGATGTAGAAAGCGGCGCAGATTATTATCAGAACAATGAACAGTATTTTTGTCAGGAACATATCAGTTACCTGCGGCACTTATTCCCGGAACGGGAACAGACTTTATGACTTCATTTATAACGTCTGATGCAGTGACATCAGAGAGCTTTGCCTTAGAGTTGAGCATGATCCTGTGTTCAAAAACATCATGGCATATGTATGTGATATCGTCAGGAATAACGTAATCTCTGCCCATAGCAACAGCGATACCCTTAGCGATCTGCATGAGAGCAAGAGTGCCTCGTGGGCTGACGCCGAGCTTGACCATAGGATGATTTCTTGTAGCAGCAGAAAGCGAAACGATATATTCGTATATCCTGTCGTCAACATAGATATTTGATATATATTCCTGAAGAGTGGTTATTGTGGATGCATCAGCGACCGACATAACAGTGTCAAGAGGATTTGAGTTGAATTTTGATTTGAGGATATTTACCTCTCCGCCGAAATCCGGATATCCCATGCTGAGCTTTATCATAAATCTATCAAGCTGTGAATCCGGAAGATTATGTGTACCTGCAGAACCAATAGGGTTTTGTGTAGCGATAACTGTATAAGGTTCAGGCAGCTTGTATGTACGGCCGTCAACTGTAATGCTCTTTTCTTCCATAAGCTCAAGAAGAGCGGACTGAGTTTTGCTTGAAGTACGGTTGATCTCATCAGCAAGGAAGAGATTGCAGAATGCAACGCCGGGACGGAACTCAAATTTGCCGGCAGCCTTATTGTAGACATTGAAACCGGTAACATCGGATGGAAGTACATCAGGTGTGAACTGCATACGGTTATGTTCAAGTGAAAGGGCCTTCGAGAAAGCAAGGGCAAGAGTAGTTTTACCAACGCCAGGTATGTCCTCGATAAGGACATGGCCTTTACAAAGGATAGCAAGAAGCACCTTTATTATTATAGGATCTTTGCCGATGACCGCTTTTTTTACCTCGGTCAGGATAGAATTGATCTGAGCAGAATAATTATTGTTCATTGTAACTCTCCTGTGAAAAAATTGTACCTAATTATTATATCACTTTAAAGCTGGATTTTCAAGACCAAAGATGCAAAAAATATGCAAATTACAAAGAAATATAACAATTTGATGTTAACAATTCTCAAATGCCATATTCAAGACGCAGAAAAAGCCAACAGTAAGCATCTTTCTGTTCAATGAAAATACTTATTAATTTTCGCGAAAAAATATTGCAAATGAGAAGAATTTTATTAAAGAATATCATAAAATGAAATATGGAAAAAGCCCTGTATATGTGCAAGAATACAAATGTACGATATTGCTATTGACATTATAATGAATTTATGATAAATTAAAATCAATTTAAAAACGATAGATATTTTGTATAAAAGATATAAAACACGACTATTCATTGCATTACATCATTCAGGAGGGAACACAATTATGGGATTATTCAAGAGATTATTGAGCAAAAAATCAGATGATAAGAACAGCAGAGAAATGTCGGGGGCTGTGAATACAGGCAATGCCAAGCTTGCTAACTGGGGGATAAGGCATCTCGGAAATCTTTATCCGTCAGAAATAATCGAGCTGGGCTGCGGTGCTGGAAGAAATGTACCCGAGCTTCTAAAGACTTATCCTTCATCAAGGGTCACAGCAGTAGATCAGTCAAAGGCATCTCTTGAAAAAGCAAAGGAATATAACAAGCGTGCGATCGAGTCAGGACGCTATACCGCAAGGTGGGGCGATGTATCCAAGCTTGACGAAGGCAGCGAACAGTACGACCTGGCAACGGCTTTTGAGACTATAAGCCTCTGGCCCACACTTAAAAGCTATTTTGCAGAAGTTGCAAGAGTACTCAAAAAAGGCGGAACATTTATGATCGTCAATGAGTCTGACGGAACAGAGCCGTCAGGAAGTAAACTCGAAAAGATCATAGACGGTGTTAAGCAACATACAGCAGAGGAAATAGAGGCTGCGCTTGTGTCGGTCGGCTTTTCAAGCGTAAGGACTGCTCACCATGATTCAAAACCATGGATAACTGTAATTGCAAAAAAATAATCGATTTATA
>JAAYBK010000311.1 GCA_012718885.1 Ruminococcus sp.
ATTGCTGTGGGTAAAATTTATTTTCGTATATAATTTTTTATTGCCGTTAATACGTAATTTACAGTTTATGTGTCAGGTTTCCGGATAAGTTAAAGATAATAAAATGCCTTTGCAGCACTACACGGGAATAGCAAGCGGCCTCTGGAATAATCCTTGCAAATGCAATGAAATAATGGTATAATGAAGTATCTTTGATTATGGGAGCCAAGCTATGTATTACTATATAAAAAACACGCTTGAAAAAACAAATAAGCTGAACTTTAAAGGAAAGAACGGTCAGTTCGTTGCTGTACTTACGTCTGCTGAATGGCTGGAGAACAGAGGAAATTTCGATATGGGAATCGAAATGGACATTGACCTCTCAGCTATCCATTCCACCAAGGCTGAGGTCAATTACGATTCGCTGACTGGTACTTTCTCTATTCCCGACAGAGACAATATCTCTATGCCAAACACAAATTTTGCCTTTGCTCTCGATGAAAAGGGGATAGTTTTCATTGATGACAGCGGCTACGTGGACAAAACTATCAAAAATATAATAAACACCAAGCGATGGACTATGCCAAGCCTCGAACGCTTCATATATGACTTCCTCGAACAGATAGTAATTCGTGACCGTATAATCCTTGAACGTGTTGATAAAGAACTTGACAGTGTAGAATCCAGTATCCTGGACGGAGAGGGAAAAGACCCTTCGCAGAGAGTCAGCCGTATCAGGAGCGACCTCAGGGATCTGCGTACCCATTACGATCAGCTGATAGATCTTGGCGAAGAGCTTGAAGAAAACGAGAACGATTTCTTCAATGAGGATAACACAAGATACTTCCGGCTTTTCACACAGAGAGTTTCAAGACTGCGTGATATGACTGCTTCGCTTCGTGACTTTTCAATACAGATACGAGATCTTTACCAGTCTCAGCTTGACGTAAAACAGAATCGAACTATGGCTTTGCTGACTGTCATAACTACCATTTTTATGCCGCTCACACTTATCGCAGGCTGGTACGGTATGAACTTCAAATATATGCCAGAGCTTGAGTACAAGTGGGCTTATCCTGCTGTTATTGCAGTCAGCATTGTAATTGTGATCGTCAGTCTCCTCTTTTTTAAAAAGAAGAAGTGGCTATAAAAATATCGGGAACAGTTAAAAACTGTTCCCGTTTTGATTTATATCACCGGTTCACCGCAGTGCAGAGCAATTAGCTTGTCACTCATTAACGGCGGAAATTATTGAGCAGAAGCCTCCGAGTATTACCGGGAGTGAGGATATTACGTTGACTGCGAATACTATTATGCTGTCTCTCGACTGTCAGACTATTATTGCCCTGAGCAGTTCAGGAAGCTTCTCAAATGATGTCAGCTCCGGTACTGCCTCACGTATCTTTCCGAAGCCGTATGCTGCGTGTATGAAGCCGCAGCCGGCCTTCATGGCCGAATCGTAATCGCCCTGTATATCACCCACGTAGTATGCTCTTTCAAGGCCGTTGCGCTCCTTCACAAGTGCGATATTGCTGCCCTTGTCCAGCTTATTGTTGCCGTAGCATTCGATATCCATGAAATACTTTCCGAAGCCGTAGTATTCAAGGAATGCCTCGATATAGCCGCTCTGGCAGTTGCTCACGATGTAGAGTTCATACTTCTCCCTCAGCTTTTTCAGAGTCTCCTCAAGCCCGGGATAGAGGACACCGCCGTGCCTGCGGAGGTAATCGTTTTCATGATCACAGCACTCATCGAGCAGCCTGTATCTCTCTTCTGCCGGCAGATCGCCGAAAATGATATCGGCTATCCTGTCCATGGTGAGCCCCATAATGCTCATGATATCCTCCTGCGTGATATCCGGCCTGTCATAGCCCAGCTCCTTCACCTTATCAGTCCATGAGTATGCCACATTCTCTGAGGAATCCCAGAGCGTGCCGTCCATATCGAAAATAATTCCTGTTTTCACCTTGTCTCCTCCATCATATGATATATCTTGCCCAGTTGCACTCTGTCGCAGGGCGTTTCGTCGAGTATGGTTATCCTGCCGGGGCGAACTGTCCTTGCCTTCTCCCACATATCTGCAAACATATCTTCAGTTATGCCGTAGGCTGAAGGCGCTATGCAGATCCTGTACGTCCTGAAGAACTGCACCAGTCCCTCCGGATCCTGTTTCTGGAAAATGCAGGCCGGAACAGAGCCCATGGCAGTCGCAATGCCGTGGGATATCCTGATGCCGGGGTAGTATTCCTCTATGGCGTGGGCGAAGAGGTGCTCGCTGCCGCTGCAGGGGCGTGACGATCCGGCTATCTCCATGGCAAGGCCGCCCATGACGAGGGCACGGGAGAGTATTCTGATGAACACC
>JAAYBK010000312.1 GCA_012718885.1 Ruminococcus sp.
AGTCTTTCCGCCCACAGACGAATCCACCTGTGAGAGGAGTGTGGTCGGTATCTGTACATAATCTACCCCACGGAGGTATGTTGCAGCTGCAAAGCCTGTAATATCACCAACAACTCCGCCGCCGAGAGCAATGATGATATCGCTCCTTGTAATGCCGGCTTTGCAGAGATAGTCGGTTATCTCGCCGAATACAGCCAGACATTTGGACTGCTCGCCATTATGAAAAGCAAACAAAGAACAATCAAATCCGCTGTTTTTCAATGAAGAAAGCACTGTATCGCCGTAAAGTCCGCCAACGATATCATCTGTTATTAAGACGGCCTTGCGTGAGCCTGTGATCTTTGAGATATATTCACCGCATTTACTGATGCTCCCACGTTCAATTATAACTTCATATGGATGACTTGTTTTCACATTAATGCTTTTCATCGTTAAAACCTCCGGATATAAAAAAACCGCTGCCCTAAATTTTTCAGCGTACTTTCAGCAACAAACACATCTGCTTCATATGTCATGTTAATTATAGCATATCGCCCACATATTGTCAAGAATATTTTCCCCCGGCAAACACCTGTATCCGGTCATATAGCCCCTCTAGCAATTGTATAACACTCATAATAATAATCACAATATCTGTACAGTTTTTATTTATTAACACAATATTAAAATATTGTTATTTACTGGTACATTATATTATGTTATATTAAAATCAGCTAAGTGTACTACCTCACTAAAGAGAGAGGGTTTTTATATGAAAAACAACGAATATCTGGGCGCATTTGAGCATTTTATCGACAAAATGCTCGCTCTGCCGGATACAATAAATATCGATATAAGCGATCATCTCAGCCGTATCTGTGAAGTTCTGCGTATCAGCAAGATCACAGTTACGATATATGATAATTACAGGCTTTCTGACCCGGAGTACAGAAAAACAGCCGTTATCTACGACAATCCTCCCTGCGACGAATCATGCTGTATCGTAAGACGCAATGTCACTGCCGCTGAAAATGCAGCAGTATATTCAGCCTGGCAGCGTGCAGGCGAAGATGAATGGGACGAGGATGAGATAAGCAGCATAACAAGAGTGCTTGACCTGCTGTTCCTTTTCAACGGCCGTTCAAAACTCATAAAGGATGCTGAAAAGCTCATATTCTGCGATCACGATATGGACATACGGAACCATAAATTCTATATGCGCTTCATAGGAAAGCTCTGCGCTCAGAACAAGATCGGCGATTATGCAGCAATATTCGCAAATCTCCGCAGATTCTCCGTTATCAATCAGCAGATAGGCCGTGAAAACGGAACAAGAGCAATGCAGATATTCATCAATAAATTAAAGGATATAATGTCCGATGAGGAGCTCATCGCACGTATCGGCGGCGATAATTTCGCTCTTATAGTCAGAAAAGGCAACCTTAAAAGGATACTCAACATACTTGAAGGTACAGCGATCACTATCGACGGAGCAAACGGCGAAAGGATAATGCTGAGCGCAACTGCCGGTGTATACGTTGTTCCGGATAACGACAGTTCCATCTCTCCCGCAGTTATCATGGACAGGATAAGTCTTGCCTCCCACATTGCAAGAGCATCCGGAAAGACGGAACCGGTATTCTTTAATCAGGAGATAATGAATGCCAGCGAACGTGTAACCTCAATAACCGCCGTATTCCCGGCTGCAATAGCTAAAAAGGAATTCAAAGTATACTACCAGCCAAAGGTATCCCTTGACGGATACACTATAGCCGGTGCCGAGGCACTTTGCAGATGGCAGCACAACGGAAGACTGATAACACCAGATGTATTCATCTCCGTTCTTGAAAGAAGCATGGACATATGCCGCCTTGATTTCTATATGCTTGGCGAAGCCTGTTCGCATATAAGGGAATGGCTGGATGCAGGTCTGAAGCCTGTAAGGGTATCCGTCAACCTGTCACGCCGTCACCTCTCAGATATAGATCTTACAAAGCACATAATCTCTATAATCGACAGCTATGATGTCCCTCACGAGCTTATTGAAATAGAGCTGACTGAAACGACCACCGATATCGAACTCTTCAATCTCAAGCGTATCATAACAGAGCTTCAGAGAGCAGGTCTCTATGTATCAGTTGATGATTTTGGTATCGGGTATTCCTCACTGAATCTCATAAAGGACATTCCCTGGAACGTGCTGAAGCTGGATAAGAGCCTGATCCCCGATCTGAAGAACGATGCCGATAACAGGAATCAGATGCTCTTCAAATATGTTATAGCAATGGCTCAGGCAATGGGGCTGGAATGTATCGCAGAGGGAGTGGAAACACCGGAACAGGTAGAGATGCTCCGTGAATACTCCTGCAAGCTGGCTCAGGGCTATATTTTCGATAAGCCTCTCCCTAAAGAGGAGTTTGAGCAGAAGCTCTCAGGCCATATTTACTCAATATAATAAATGAAGCTCCCTCGATTGAGGGAGCTTTTTCATCATTCTGCTGATGGAGTAGTATATGCGATACCTTCCTTATTGAGGGCATCTATAAGAGCCTGCATTGTATCCTGATAAGCATTATCGTCCTTGATGTGGACATTGACCTTGCCTTCCATACCCTTCACTGTACTAATGAACGAATCAAGCTCAGTCTTGCCGTTATCATAGAGATACTCGTTTCCGAGGACTGTAATGTCAACAATAGTTTCATTGAGTTCCCTGTCGTCGATATTCTCAGAAGCAGATGTGCCGTTTCCGGAACCACTTCCGCCGTCGCCCTCACCGTCACCGAAGAGACCGAACTTGAAGTGCTTCATAAGGAAGAGAAGCAGAGCGATCAGGATAACAAGAAGAAGTATGCCAAGAAGGCAGCCGCTCTTCTTTTTTACAACTGTTTCCTTTGGCGGAGGCGGTGCTCCAGCCTTGTTTTTACCATTTCCCATAATTATAAACTCTCCTTTCACCTTGCGGTATTGATATATGCGCAATAGAAGCTGTTATAAACGCTTCTCACACTATCCACTGCTGAATTGACAGTTCTGACGTCCCTGTAGAGGGAAGCGCTGCCGTCATAGATCATGGCACAAAGAATAACATCGTCCTTTTTCAGACCAGCCTTATTGAGTGCCTCGGTTATAGCCTTAGCTATCTCGTCACTGTTTGAGATCGGTGCCTGCCCCAGCTTGTCATTGACATTGAAAATATAGAGCTGGCCGTCATCCTCGTATCTTATATTAAGAGTAATGAGCATACCCTGCTCGTAGCCCAAAAGAGCCTCCATATTGGCAGCAGCTTCACTGTCCATTGACTCTGCTTTGCTGATAACTCTGGCAAGCGTCTGATCGTTCTTATCAAGCTGAGCCTGTAATGAGTTCACCTCTGCCTGAGCGTCCTCCAGTTGAAGCTCAGCAGTCACAGCGCGCTGTTCAGCCTCGGCCTTGGCGGTATCGCTGTTGTCCTGAACGTTCATCATTACCCAGAAAAGCATAATCATAATGACGTCAAGAAGGGCTGTAAGCTCAATAACGATGCCTTTGCTCTTGCGGTAACCGTTCATCGCTTATCATCTCCCGGCCTGAGGGAATCGATTATATCATATACGGAATAAGGTCCTTTATCCTCTCTGAGCCTGTCCGGAAGGGGCTGGTAGTCGTAGTGCTCTTCCCTTTCAGGAACGGGATAGACCTGCTCGATATCGCTGAAACTCTCCTCGTCATCATAATCACGCACCGGCTCTGAAGCATTGCGTGATCTTCTATGGGAAGCTTCTTTTTTAGCAGATATCTTTTCTGTGCCAACATTTCTCTCAAGAAACAGTGCAACACTCTTTTCATTGTCCTCAATACGTGCAGATACGATACCATCAAGGAACTTATAAATGATAGCAAAAACAAGTCCCCAGAAAGTGGAGGTAAGAGCACCGTAGAAATTTCCTGTAATATCGGTTGAATCAGAAACCATTCCAAGGAGGGACACAACAGTTCCAAGAATACCGAGGAGCGGGAAGATACCAGTCAGATTCACAAAGATCGAATAGAGCTTGCCGGTGTGATTTCTCATCTGCACCAGATCTGTCTCACGAAGTCCGGAAATATCATTATCTGCTTCCTTTCGGGAAGAGCTTCCGTCCGGTACAAAAACTGTGAGATGCATTTTATTGTATAGTTCATCGGCAGAACGTCTGAGATAGAAGTACATTACTGCTGTCAGGACTGCAACGATAAAAATAATAAGGTCGTAACCCCAGAAGTTCATAAAAATAACTGAAAACATTTTTTTCATCGGGAAACCTCCTCAATGAATATAATAGCACATTGAATACAAAAAATCAATAGTTTTTTGAATTTATCATTTATATTCACATAGAAAATTATTTGAATAATTTATTGAAAGCATATAAAATCAAGCAGTTCCACTATCTGACTGCGCTTTAGGTGGTCCACAAGGAGCAGCTCGTACTCATTGGCAAAGCCGCCAATCTTTTCACGAACCTCAATGATCTCATCAGCACATTCTTCTGTGATCCCGGGGATCAGGAGCAGAGTATCACGATCAGCAGTATTCACATTTACAGGGAAGACCGATTCAGATGAAGGCTCTGTGACCTCAGTCACAGTTGTTTCTTCAGAAATTATCTCCGGTTCAGGAACAATTTCAACTTCAGGTTCTGTCTCCTCCTCTGGCCATGTCGGATCAGTCACAAAGACAAAATCCCTTATATCAGAAAAAATTGACTCACCGATGCCTGAAACAAGCAGCAGCTCGTCAATATTGTTGAATCTTCCATTTTCGATGCGAAAGTCGATAATGGCCTGAGCCAGAACAGGACCTATCCCGTTCAGCCGCTGTAATTCTTCGCTGGAAGCAGTATTTATATCAAGATAAAGTGGAGCAGTCGTTGTCTCGACAGACGTCACAGTCGTTTTAACGTCAGTAGATACAGTTTTTGTAGTCTTGCTCTTCCTTGAAACAGCTTTTGAAGTTGAGGGTATTGCAGTTGAAGTTATCACGGTAGAAGTTGTCTGCACCTGACTGCTGGTAATTATAAAATCCCGAGATTTTTTTGATCTGTTGTCTTTCAGGATCTGAGGTACAAATATGGAGAAGATTAGTATTGAGCCGATTATAGTTATCAGGATCCGGAATTTCTTTTCGTCCATCCGTAACACCTCTATAATATAATTGTGTAATAATAATATCATATTTTGCCAGAAAAATCAAGCGATTTTAGAAAAGTTTTATAGAATTTTCAAAAAATAACGCCCCTCGCAAAAACGAGAGGCGAAATGGTGGGCCAACAGGGACTCGAACCCCGGACCGTCCGGTTATGAGCCGGATGCTCTGACCAACTGAGCTATTGGCCCGTTATACAATTAATCG
>JAAYBK010000313.1 GCA_012718885.1 Ruminococcus sp.
CCGATGCCAACCATCTTGATAGGTGAATCCTGCTTGAATACAACGTCCATAGAAGTGATTGGATTCTTGTTAGCTGTAAGCTTAACAGGTACTTCTACTTTTGTGCCAGGCTTAGCTGTCCAGTTACCGAAGTCGAAGTTGATATCGCCTGTCGGATCAGGATTTACAACCTTAGTTGTTGTAGTTGTTGTAGGTGTAGGTGTCTTAGCTGTTGTTGTAGTTGTTGTTTCAGTAACAACAGGACCATTACCTACAGAGATAGTCATTGTCTCAAGCTTGAGTGAACCATCTTCAGTAATGCATCTGCCATCCTTAGTCTCGATAACACAAGAAGGATTGTTGCTCTTGCCTGTCTTATCTGTGTTGTAGTCACAGAAAACGAGCTCGTAGTTACCCTCGGGAGTGCCCTGAGGAACAGTTACATCGAATACGAACATCGGATGTGAGTCAGACTTATCGCCGATCCACTCGTAGTCAGCGCCACCGTTTGTCCAAACGTTAGCCATGTACCAGTTTGTTGTGTTAGCTGTCTTCTGACCCTTTACGCAAGTAGGTGAGAACTCACCGTGAGCCATGAAGTATGTTGACTCGCCATTGTCGTCGAGATCAGAAGTATCTGTGCTGAACTTACCAGCGAATGTAAGAGGCTGTGCTGTGTGGCCCTTTACACCGTTGATTGTGTAGCTCTTATCATCATCGAAGTAAGTCTTCTTATAAGAGTAGTATTTGAATGAAATATTGCTTGCAGCCTCGTTTGTATCCTTAACTGTGAGCTGAACTGAATATGTCTGTGATGAAGGTGTAGTCTCGTTGAGATATACTGCACAAGGAACAACTACATCGCCCTTAGCTATATCATCAGCAGAAATCTTTACAGTACTGCCGGATGCAGCATAAGGAGAATCAGCTTCAGCAAAGGTTCTGATAGCAAAACCCTTTGTTTCAGCAGCGCTTGCAGCAGTAGGCGCAACCACGCTTACCATTGTTGCAGCCATCGCAAGGGATGTAACTGCAGAAATTAACTTTCTCATTTGTAATAATTCCTTTCTTTAGGTTTTTAGCCTATTACTAACTTTAGAATGGGTTTGTATTCCTTTGTAAGGGGGACAAATCAGATAATCACGGAATTAAAGCTGTTTAACTTTCTGGATAAGGAATTCCTGAATGCGGAGAGCGTCCTTAGGTGTAACGCCGTCGCCGCCCTTGTCAAGATCGCCGCCTGCTACGTCAGCGTTTGCCTGACCCTGTGCCTTGATGTGGGTAGACTCTGTGCCGTCTATTCCGAATCTATCGCTGTTAGAGATAGACTGCATGATAAGAACAGCATCATTCATCTTAACCTGATCGTCACAGTCAGCGTCGCCGCGCAGTGTCTGAGAAACAGTACCGCCAGGAACTGAAACTTTTCCAGGGTTGCCCTTGACTTCATAGGAGTATTTTACCTTATCTTTGAAATAACCGCAGGCAATGCTGTTATTCTTATCTGAACCGCTCTCGGATGTAGCATTTCTTGTCGCTGGAACGACCTTAAGATCTGAATATGCATCTTCAGCTGCTGTGCTTGCAACTGTTCCGGTAATGGTACAGAATACACCGTCCTTTGAGATCCAGTAAGATGAATCCTTAAGTCCTGTTGTCCAGACGAGATCTACTTCGCCGATATCGTTATGGATAGAGCTGTCGAAGATCGGTGCGCCTGAAGATGAACCTGTAGCATCTGCGCTTCCTGCTCCAGTATTTGTAACCTCTCCTGCTTTTACGCTATCGATTGTTACCACCTTGGGATCGAATGAAACTGCGAAATCCAATGTCTGGATGCCTGTGGATGGCACATCTGCCAATGATACATTCACTGTGAACTGCTTTCCTGCCTCGGCCTCAGCTGAACCAACGGATATCTGCACTGTTTCGCCAGCAGCTACGGCCGGTGCGATCGGGCATACGGAAAGTGAAAGCATTGTCGCGGCAATAGCTCCCACGACTACCTTTTTTGTCTTCATTAATTTTTCCTCCTTCTTCATTAATGTTATATAACAAAGGAACGGGGTGCCCCTTTTATTATATCTTGTCTTTTAAGAATGCAGCAGAAATCCGCCGCATTCATACACGGTGTTCAGATGTTTCTCTGCTGTGTCATACAGACATGGCTTAAGCAGCCCCTCCACGCCTGTAGCCGCATCTGTCCTGTAGGGTATATGTACATACCCTCTCTTCGTCAGCGGAACCGGTGTCCTCATGGGCTGGAAACATCATTTTGCACAGTGTTTTTTGCTTAAGACGCATCACACTGCCGTGATGAGATACTTAATCCCAAATCTATATTTATTCTTGAACTCATTATATAACAGCCCTTTGCAAATGTAAATAGGTTTGTAATCTTTTTGGTATTTTATATAAACACCTCATACCTTTTTTGCACGGATTGCACAATAGCAATTTTCTCTTAAAACTCCCTGTAAACCATTTTTATGAACAAATTATGAACAACTTTCATCATCTATCTAAACGTCTGAATTCGGCAGGAAAATTCCTCTCGATTATGTCGTTTATGATGTCCCAGCTGAACTCCGGGTAGTTGCCTCTTGGCACTGCATAAGGGATTCCGTGGCTTGCTGCAAGCTCAGGAGTATACTGGCTGTAGGGGTATATCCTGAGGTTTGAGAAGTTGCCGTCGTCATAGTGAACTATGCTCGGGCTGCAGCTTACATTGTCAAGATGTGTCTCGCCGGTAGCACCGTCAAGAACTATATCAAATTCGGGGATCTCTCCCACGAGATTGAAGTTATCTGTCTGAGCGCAGACGAAGTTGCCCATTGAGTAATATACGAAGCCTTTTGTGCCGTCGTCTCTCGGGATCCACTCCATTGTCTCTGCTGTATGAGTATGGCAGCCCAGGATCACATCTGCGCCCCAGTTTACCATTTTCTTTGCCAGCTCTTTCCTGTCCTCGGATACAAGGTCTGTATCCTCAACGCCCCAGTGCGCGGCGACTATAACAGCGTCTGCTTTTGATTTTGCTTCTTTGATCTGTCTCTCAATGACATCTTCTTCGCTGTTCATTACAACTCTCAACGGAGAGTCATCCGGTATTGAAAAGCCGTTAAGGTGTTCAGCGTAAGCCAGGAAAGCTATTTTCACGCCGTTGACTTCTCTTATACGGATGTTATTCGCATCCTCTTCATTGAGGTAGGCACCGAGAACAGTCAGGTCATTTTCTTCCGCCTTCTTATTCCAGAAGTTTATAGACTCCGTAAGAGCGTCCGTTCCGAAATCGAGAAGGTGGTTGTTGGCCATAGTAAATACGTCGAAGCCAAGATCTATAACAGCATCAGCATCCTCCGGCGGAGAATTAAACAGCAGCGCACCGCCGTCAGCACCTCTTACCGGATTGCTCTCGGAAATGATATTCTCCTGATTGAGGATAGCCAAATCTGCCGACTCGATGATATACCTCATATTCTCATAGATCGGACCGAAATCGTATCTCTCTCCCGGACCGGCATAGGCTTCGGCAGCCTTGAATACTGAATAGTGTATGAGGTTGTCACCGGCAGCTGCCACGTGAACTACCTTGTTCTCTGAAGCAGGCTCAGTAGCCTGCTCTGTAGTTGCTTCAGCAGTTGTGCTGTCTGCCGTTTCTTCCTGAGCTTCTGTTCCGGAAGAAGAAGCTTCTTCATCATACTTGCCTACGGTAGATGTTCCGCAGCCCGTGCCTGAAAGCATGAGCATTGCCATTGCTGTGAACGCTGCAAGCGTTCTGAATTTTATTGATCTCATTTTTTTCTCCTGTTCGTGTGATCTTTAATGTATAAAAAATCCCACTTCCCATTGAAACTTATTATACCACACTAATTTTCATTTTGCAATTACAAATTGTATGAAACTATGTGATAATTACACCACGTTTAGTCAGCCTTTTATTTTTTAATTCCAAGAAAAGGCTATATTTCGCCATTTTCGGGGCGTCAGCTTTACCGAGAGGTTGGATTTGTTGGTTTATACGAAGTTTTCGCCTATTTTTTATGCAAATTGACGAATCCGCATAAAAATTCCCTGACCGAGTGGTCACAGACCTCTTGAATGCTGTAATCCTGCAAATTCAGCTGCCAGTTCCTCAGCCTCTCTGTATGAAGAAAGCTGGTAGCAGCGGCCTCTGAATCTGGCCGAGCCGTAATATCCGTTCATATACCATGCAGCGTGCTTTCTCGCCTCATGCATGGCCATCTCCTCGCTTTTCTCGCTGAGTTCAAGTATGAGCCGGATATGCTTCAGCATTACTCTCATCTTTTCGTCCACGTCCGGTGGCTGATATTCCTCGCCGCTGAAATGGGAAGCTATCTCACGGAATACGAAGGGATTACCGTAACTTCCACGGCCTATCATTACCAGATCGCAGCCTGTCTCTTCATACATCCTTAAACAGGATGCAAGGTCGTTCACATCCCCGTTGCCGATCACTGGTATATTAACCGTTTCCTTGACAGCCTGTATAACTCCCAGGTCAGCCTCTCCGCTGTAGAACTGGTCTCTCGTCCTGCCGTGTACTGCTATCGCAGCCGCTCCGGCGTTCTCAAGAGCCTTCGCCATTTCAGGAGCATTTATGCTGTCCTTGCTCCAGCCGCTTCTTATTTTAATTGTGACCGGAGTTTCCCCCGCAGCCTTCACTGCCGCTTCGGTTATCCTTGCCGCAAGGTCTATATCCTTCATAAGGGCGGAGCCTGCTCTGGTATTCACTACCTTTGGAACCGGGCACCCCATGTTTATATCGATTATATCCGGATCATAGCCAAGGACTATCTCCACAGCCTTTGCCATGAACTCCGGCTCGCTTCCGAACAGCTGTACCGCCATAGGTCTTTCCGGATCAGTTACTGTACAGAGCTCGGCAGTCTTCCTGTCGCTGTAGCAGATGCCTTTTGCAGACACCATCTCGCTGACGGTATAAGCTGCACCGTACTCCTTGCACATGAGCCTGTATGCCCGGTCGGCAACTCCTGCCATAGGCGCAAGAGCAGCAGTCTTCCGGATAGCGGTTCTGCCTATCATTATCTCAGTGTCCATGTCACTCTCCTGCTGTCTCTTTATTCTTGAATACGAACACCTTGCTGAGTATGTAGTTCGCTATAAATATCAGCACCTGGCTGAGAAATGTTATGACGGTCTTGTTCATTCCGATGATGTCGCAGCATACAACGAATATGACCTCTTCCATTGCAAGAGTAGCAAGTCTGGCACCATAGAAGGATATGAATACCTTGCGGAATTCCTGTGCAGAATGGGTCTCGTTTTTGAATACGTATTTTTTATTGGTGAAAAAAGCAAAAGTTACCGCACATATCCACGAGAACACAACTCCCGCCGTGCTTTCCCACTTTGGCTCGCCGGGAACAAGTCCGAACAGCAGCAGCTTTGTAACTATGGATATAAGCGTGGTCAGGCATCCGAAAACCAGGTAGAGCCATTTCTCTTCATATTTATAATATATCTTCTGAAGCGGCTCCGGAAGTATGGATACACAGGCTTTTATAAGCTTTTCCATCTTATCTTCCTTTCGATCGTTTTTGTGCAGCCTTCGTCAGTCCGAAAGCTGTACATTACATCATACCACCATTCTGCGTATTTTTCAAGGGTTTTCATCAAATTTTCTGAAAAGCCTGTTAAAACAGGCCAAACGCCAGTCCTTGTCAGTCTTTCCACATCTGCAAAACTAACTATTCACAGTACACTTGTTACAGTAAGTCTCTCCCCGGAGCGAAGTGCCTCTGCCATGTGACGGAGCTCTGTCAGCTCTGAGTGCAGCTCCTCGCTGTCCCCCTCCACAAGGTAAACTATCCTTGAGCATATCCTGTCTATCTCAGACAGCTTCCTGTTGTCCAGCATAACCGAGGCCTCCGGCCGGAAGCTGTCCCATTCACGCTCAAGTGCCTGTGCCCGAAGGTATGCTCCCTGCTTGTCCCCTGAGGAATACAGCTCCCACACCTCATCAGAGCCGCTTATCAGCCTTCCGCTGCTCCGGTTCACAGCTATGCCGGAAAATACGCTTGTCCCTATCAGCATAC
>JAAYBK010000025.1 GCA_012718885.1 Ruminococcus sp.
ATTATTTGCCTTTGCTTTTGCAATAAGATCACGGAGCTTGCTGTTGTTGTTAGGGTCAGGACCGCCTTCCTTAACTACAACAGTGATCTCTCTGCCGATCTTTGTAAAGATCTTTCCCTTTGCAGCATCTGTTGCTTCCTTTTTACGCTTGATGTTATTCCATTTTGAATGACCTGACATTGATTTTACACTCCTATCTGTGATATGATTTTATTTATTTCATACTCTTCCGGTTCCTCAAATATTGAAGCGAATTTCCTTGCAAGACCTTCATCAACGTAATATGCGCTGACCTTTCCGGCTTTTACAAGTTCATTTCTGCCCTCGATGCGCTTTTTCCAAAGCAAATCGTCTATGTTTATATAATGAATTTCACATTCAATATGTCTCGAACCGTAGAATCCTTTAGCATATTCTCTTTCGTTTTTCGTCCAGAAACCCCAGTCAAGAATAACATTCACTCCTGCCTGAACGATCTGTACCGATTTTTCATATAGATACTTCTCAGCACGCTCCACATAAACGTCATGCATCTCCCCTGTTTCGTTATTGAACAAAGCAAGAGTAAGCTCGTCCACCGATAATATCACAGCGTTGAGTTCGTTGCGAAGCTTTTCAGCATATGTTGACTTGCCACTGCATATCCTGCCGCAAGTCATTATAACTTTAGCCACTGATCGCCTCCGTTTCATCCGGCATCATTGCCGAGAAAAGCTGATCAATACGCTGGTTTTGTCCTGTGATATAGAGGTATCCAAAAAGACATTCTATAGCTGTTGCTCTTCGATACTGAGCTGCATCTGCGTGCTTCGGCACTGTATTTCCTGTGGCATTGCGTCCTCTTTTGAGCACAGAAAGCTCATGCTCTGTAAGAATATCCGAAAGCGAGTCATATGCTTCCGACTGAAACTCAGCGCATACAAGCTTTATCTTAGCTGAATGAAGCTTTGCCACAGGCATATTCGCCTGCCTGAGGAGGTATTCTCTTACGAGAGTGTCATACACACTGTCGCCGAGAAATGCCAAACTCAGCGGGCTATATGAATTTGCCTCACGCTCTGTTAAATACTGTCTGTCCATATTAGTAAACGAAATCGAACTCAAAGCCTTCAAGATTTACGGTATCGCCTTCCTGTATACCCATTTCCTCAAGCTTGGCAATAATGCCGCTGTTGATAAGAACTCTCTGGAAATACTGGAGCGATGAATAATCTTCCGGATCCACCGTTCTCATTATCGGTTCGATCCAAGGAGCTTCTACATAGTAAATGTCGTCTTCCACTTCGATCTCAAAACGCTTTCCAGCGCCTGCCATCTCATCCAGCTCTTCCTGTGGAATCGGCTCAGGCTCGAATTCCCTTATTGGAGGAAGTGTCTCGAGAACCCCTGAAACTTTATTTATGAGCTCTGCTGTTCCCTGAGTAGTTGCTGCTGAGATGCAGAAGAATGGGATTCCCTTTTCTTCTATATAAGCCTTGAAATCAGCAATCTGCTCTTCGGTGGCCATATCCGATTTATTGGCGGCAACGATCTGAGGACGCTTTGCAAGATCCTCATTGAACTTTGCGAGTTCAGCGTTTATGATTTCAAAATCGCTCTTAGGATCACGACCTTCAATTCCCGAAACGTCAACAACGTGAACGATAAGACGGCAGCGCTCAACATGGCGGAGAAATTCGTGTCCAAGACCTACTCCGTCACCTGCGCCTTCGATAAGGCCAGGAATATCAGCCATTACAAAAGATCTCTCCTCGTCAAGACGTACAACGCCGAGAACAGGAGTGAGTGTTGTGAAATGGTAGTTGGCGATCTTAGGCTTTGCTGCACTTACTACGGATATAAGTGTGGATTTTCCCACATTCGGATATCCCACAAGGCCTACATCAGCAAGAAGCTTCAATTCAAGTGTGACCTCAAACGATTCCCCAGGAAAACCGGGCTTTGCGAATTTAGGTATCTGTCTTGTGGAAGTCGCAAAATGAACATTTCCCTTGCCGCCTCTGCCGCCCTTGGCAAGGACTTTAGGCTCGTCGGTAGACATATCGGCCATTATCCTGCCTGTAGCTGCATCACGGATGACCGTGCCTCTCGGCACTTTTATTATAAGCGGAGGAGCGCTTTTTCCGGTACAGTTTCTTGCTGAACCGTTTTCTCCTCTTTCGGCCACATACTTTCTCTTATAACGGAAATCAATGAGGGTAGAAAAGTTATCATCTACCTGAAAGACGACATCGCCGCCCTTTCCGCCGTCGCCTCCGTCCGGTCCGCCTGCCGCCACATATTTTTCCCTGTGGAAGGATACTGCTCCGTCACCGCCGTCTCCGGCTTTTATGACGATCCTTGCACGATCTACAAACATTTTACGGCCTCCTTAAATCTCTAAAGAAAAATCCCAAGCGGATAGCTCGGGATTAATTTTCTGTAATGCGTGGTTACTGCTCAACAGCGTAAACTGAAACCTTCTTACGGTCACGGCCGTAACGCTCGAACTTTACCTTACCGCTTACTGTAGCGAATAAAGTATCATCAGAACCGATACCAACGCCCTCACCGGGATGGATATGTGTACCTCTCTGACGAACGAGGATGTTTCCAGCCTGTACGTACTGGCCGTCAGCTCTCTTAACGCCGAGTCTCTTAGCTTCAGAGTCACGGCCGTTCTTTGTAGAACCAACACCCTTCTTATGAGCGAAGAACTGCATACTGATCTTTAACATACTTACACCTCCGAATTAGTGATTTTGATTGTTTTCGGGAATTCCTCAAGAATGGACTCAAAATGCTCTCGGAGCATTTTTATCATCTGTGACGCATCATTGTCAGGACTAACTCTGCATTCTATAACGTTCTCCCCCACCTTTAATTCAGGTGAGTGGCCGAATCCCTCCAGCATATTCGCTGTTAACTGAACCGCCGAGGAAACTGCTGCACAGACAATATCGCTACCGCTCTCGGCATAGCCGGAGTGACCGCTGAAGCTGAATCCTACAAGGTATCCATTTGATTCAAAGAATTCTGCACGGATCATGATCAAGCCTTGATAGCTTCAATCTTAACCTGAGTGTAAGGCTGTCTGTGACCCTGCTTCTTCTTCTCACCCTTCTTAGGTTTGTAAGTGAAAACAGTGATCTTCTTAGCCTTGCCGTTCTTCAGAACCTTAGCTTCTACTGCTGCACCGTCAACGTAAGGAGCACCGATCTTAAGACCATCGTCTGCGCCAAGAGCAACTACCTTGTCGAAAGTAACTGTCTCGTCAGCCTCAGCTGCAAGCTTCTCGATGAAGATGATATCGCCCTCGTTTACCTGATACTGCTTTCCACCTGTTTCAATAACTGCGTACATATTGTTGGCACCTGCCTTTTCAATAAACTCGCTGTGACGGGGTCGTTAAGGCACGACTTCAAATGCCCGTTTACAAGCGGCAATAACATTTTAACACATCCGAAAGGATTTGTCAAGCTTTTTTTACGAAAAATCTGCAAAAAAGAGGCGGATCGCTCCGCCTCTCTGAAATTACCAAACCTTATAGCCGTCAACGCCGATCTTGTATGAAGTACCGGGAACGA